>JASJDI010000337.1 GCA_030065155.1 Xenococcaceae cyanobacterium MO_188.B29 | reverse complement strand
TAGCTTTTAGCCGTTAGCTTTTAGCTTTTAGCTTTTTTTACTAATTCATAACTTCATAACATATTTTATCTAAAAATATAAAAAAAGAGGCGTTATAACTAACGTCTCTAGAATAACTTGAAGGAGAAAGCTCATTGACTTAACGCATATGAATCTAATCTAATGTTACGCAGCAGAACGAGTAAGTAGACCCCAAATGAAGATTAGTAACATTGCGCCTAATACTGCAAAAATTATACTAGAAATTGTTAATGCTCCTGCCGAGGCTGCTGCTGCCCCTGAACTTCCTAATAAAGTCTGACCAAGATAACCACCAACTAAGGCACCTAAAATACCTAAACCAATAGTAGCTAAAATTCCACCACCTTGATGTCCAGGATAGATTAATTTTGCTAATGCACCAGCAATTAATCCTAATACTAACCAAGCTAAAATACCCATAATATTCTCCTAAAAATTTTGATTATTTATGTTTTTACTTGTTGTAATTAGAATATCGATTTTTAAAAGTTTATTCTTCTATCTAGAAGCAGATTTACTATATCTATCAAAGTAAATACTAACTACCTCAATCAGCTAATCGACTGCTTATTGAACATTAAATGATAAATGATAAATGCTCAATGTTAAATGAGTTAACTTGCTAACTGTTTTTATTTTCTATTTCAACACCTGCAAGATGCTCGATTTTTTCTTCAGCTTGAATTATTTGTTCGACTGGAGCAAATACCGTTAAACCTTCAGGAATACATTTAACTTCGATAGGAGTTGTACCAATAATCTCCCCATCTAAAACAACTTTTTGCGGTGGATTTGTAGATACTTTCACCCATTGAGTTCGCAAGTAGCCAATATCATCTCTTTCTGCTGCCTCGTCGTTACTAGCACTTTGCAGAAGATGATAGGAAATAGCGATCGCGCTTGCTCTAGTTTCTGGGGCAATAATAGTAACATCTAGTAAGCCATCGTCATAGATTACCCCTGCTGTACCGTGTGCCAGGATAGAAGTAGGTGGTGCAGCATTAGCGATAGTTACCGCGTTAGCATCTACCTTAATTATTTTTTCATCAGTTTCGATAATAGTTTCAAACTTGTCGAATTCTCTTAGTTGCTTTAATCCTGATAAGATATAAGCTAGCATTCCTAGGCGGTTTTTCGCCTCGCGATCGGCATCTTCTACGGTTTCCGCTTCAAAACCAATTCCTGCTAGTAAAATCATCGGTTTGCCGTTGCACATTCCCGCATCGACTTTTTTAGTTGCACCATCCATAATTACTTGGCACGCAGCTTCTATGGTATCGGGAATATCCAAAGCATTGACAAAAGCATTGGCTGTACCTCTAGCGATCGCTCCTAGGGGAATATCTGTTCCTACCAAAGCTTCAGCCACCATCGACACTGTACCATCTCCCCCAGAAGCAATGATCATTTCCACATTGTTTTCGATGGCTTGACGAGCTAATTCTCCCCCACTAACCTCTTCGGTAGTAAATTGGATATCTAAATTAAATTCTGGTTCTAAAATATCTTTAATAGTGGCTAAATCCTGCTCTGCATTGCCTTGTCCAGCAACAGGATTAAAAATTAAACAAGCAGAACGAGTCATCTTATTTATCTATCTATATATAGAGTTTTTATATACTCTATACAAATTTGAGTCAAATTGGTTCTGTCAATAGAGAGAAAAATTTAGCCTGGGCAGTGAAACGTTTTGTTGAATGGACAATTGACAATGGACAATTGACAATTGACAATGAGTATTTCAAGGGTTTATGTGACAACGAAATAATTAGTGTTTCAGCTTATCCCGAACTCAGGTTAAATCAAGGCTAAAAGCTAATAGCTAAAGACTAAAAGCTTTTTGATCAAAAAAACTAACCTCTCCCCAACCCCTCTCCTATCAGGAGAGGGGCTTTAAATCTTTAATCTCTAAGCAACCATTTGAGATTCTTGATAAGTAGGAAAATCGGTATAGCCTTCGGCATCAAAAGAATACCACACAGACATATCTGCGTCGGGGTTAAGTTTCCAATTATTGGCAAAACGAGCGACTAAATCAGGATTACTAATATAGGGTCTACCAAAAGCAATCAAATCGGCATCTCCAGCAGCGATCGCTTTTTCGGCATCAGCGCGATCGTAACCACAATTACCCATCAATACTCCATCATATACTTTTCTAAACTCACTTAGAGTCATCGGTTCACCTTGTTCATGAAAACCAAAAGCTAAGCCATCTAGTAAATGCAAATATCCTAATTGATAAGTATTTAACTGCTGCGCTACATAAGTAAAAGTTTCTCGATAGTCTGGGGAACCCATATCATTATAAGCACCATTAGGAGACAGTCTGACTCCTACTCTGCCCGCATCCCAAACCGTAAGGACAGATTCAACAATTTCTTTTAAAAACCGATAGCGATTTTCTAAACTACCGCCGTATCGATCGTTGCGGTGATTGGTCTTAGATTGCAAAAATTCATCAATAAGATAGCCATTGGCACCATGTATTTCTACTCCATCAAACCCAGCTTCTTTGGCATTAGCTGCTGCTTGGCGATAATCTTCCACAACTTGAGGAATTTCATCTGTTTCTAAAGCTCTGGGGGTTTCGTAAGGCTGTTTCCCATTGGGGGTATGAGACTCTGAACCTTCAATTTTGATGGCTGAAGGTGCTACGGGTAATTGGTTATTTTCCTGAAAACTAGGATGAGAAGCTCTTCCTGTATGCCATAGTTGCAAAAAGATCGGCGATCCTTTGGCGTGTACTGCATCTACTACTTGTTTCCAAGCGACCGTTTGCTCTGCTGTGTAGATACCAGGACTATTTTGCCAACCATTTGCTTGTTTGGAGATCGTCGTACCTTCAGTGATAATCAAACCTGCACCTGCTCTTTGGGCGTAGTATTCTGCCATGAGAGCATTAGGTATTCTCTCTGCACCTGCACGAGCGCGAGTCATAGGAGCTAGTACTACCCGGTTTTTTAAGGATAAGTCTTTGAGTTGAAAAGAACGGAGAAGATGGGGGACATTAGTTGTAGAAGTCATAGTTAATAATTAGTGAGATTAAATAAATTGTGTTTAGAATAGCCTTGACATATTCGTGACAAGTTAAGGTGGTGTACTTTTTGTCAACAGCGTGATTGGACATGGCGAAGAAGCTTCGCCGTCCCTCACGCTCAATTGGTTTTAGCTCTTAGCTTCTTACGTGATTGCACTTGCCGAGGAAACCTCGGCGTGCCTCACGCGCTGTTAGCTTTTAGCTCTTAGCTTCTTGCTCCGTCCTTACGTCTGAGGAAACCTCAGACAGGGCGGTGCGCTTTCAAGACATTTTTGCTCTATCCTAAATTTTCAAGAAGCGAGTGCTTGATAACTTTCCTTTTATGCATATGTAGTGCTATTCATTCAATAAAACACTATATATAGTAGTTAACCAGTTCAACTTTTGCTTAACTTGTCACCAATAGCCTTGATAAGATTGATACGGCTTCTAAAGTTCTTGTTTGGTAGGGCGAATAATCATTTCGTTGATATCAACGTCTCCTGGTTGCTCGATCGCATAGGTAATAGCACGAGCGATCGCATCGGCATCAATAGCTACTGAATACATTTGCTCTACATTTTTAGCTGTCTCATCGTGAGAAATAGTATTGGTTAACTCGGTATCTACTACCCCAGGAGAAATATTAGTCGAGCGAATCTCTCCATTGGATTCGAGTCTCACTCCTTCTGAGATCGCTTTAACGGCAAACTTAGTGGCACAGTAAACTGCTCCCCCAGGAAAGACTTTATGTCCCGCCACAGAAGAAATATTAATTATATGACCCGATTTTTGCGATCGCATGATGGGCAATACCGCAGCAATACCGTATAGTACTCCTTTGATATTGACATCTACCATTTTTTCCCATTCGTCTACCTTAGTTTCATCTAAAGGCGACAAGGGCATCAAACCTGCGTTATTGACTAACACATCAATTTTTTCGTAGGCTTGGTAGGTTGCTTTGGCTAATGCTTCTACTTGAGTGCGATCGCTAACGTCTGTTACTTGGTATTTGGCTGTACCACCATCTTTTTCAATCTCAGACACTAATTCTTGCAGGCGATCTTCTCTTCTGGCAGCCAGCATTAGTTTAGCTCCATTTTTGGCTAACCGACGGGCGGTAGCTTCTCCTAAACCACTACTTGCTCCTGTAATAATTACTACTTTATTTGCTATTTCAGACATAGTTAATCTCGGTTTTGTTAGTGTGCGAGCGAGTCACCGTTACTCCGCCCTTCGGGTTCAACAGTTTGCTCAAGTCGGGAAACCCGCCCAACGCAACTGTTTCACCGTAAAAGCGGTGAGACCCCGCGTCGCCGTTAGGCGCAAGGGAACGCTCACCAAGACACGACGAAGCCTGCGGTGACCACATTCCGTGGTAAATTACTCAGAAAAATTTTTTTGCACTATAGTAGACCAGTCCACTAGTCACAAAACAAACGATACTAGATAAAACAGCAAGATTTAATCTAGCTAAGGTTAGACTTGCTTAGAACCTGCTCAAACAAAATTTTGACAAAGGTTTGCATCGGCAGCAAAGATTTAGTTACTTTGGCTTGCAGGATAGCTCCCTCCCAACTTGACAAAATAAACTTAGCTAAATCGTCTATTTGGCTATCTTCGGCAATTTCTCCTGCCTCATAAGCTGCTTGTAGACATTGGCGGAAACATTCTTCCCAATTAACAAAAACTTGATTAAGGCGATCGCGAAACAACTCGTTTTGTGCTGATAACTCTTGAGCAAGATTACCAATTAAACAGCCATCAGTACACTGACAGCTTTCCATATCAGTGATCTTTAACTCAAATAATTTACGCAACCGTGTTAGAGGAGAAATTTGGGTATCCTCTAGGGTGTTTTTCAGCTTTTGTAGATATTTATGAGCAAAATCTTCAATGATTGCTAATCCAAAATCCTCTTTGCTAGAAAAATAATAATAAAACGAACCTTTGGGAACACCTGCAGTAGTTAGGATTTCATTGATACTTGCAGCATTAAATCCTTGTCGGATAATAATTTCGCTGCCGACCTGAATCAATTCTTGGCGTTTATTGGCACGTTTCATATTTTTATAGTAGACTAGTCGTCTATGAATTGTCAATACACAAGGGAATTCTTTTTCTTATCTATAGCGTTATCGCTCTTCCTACTTATAATCGATTTAAAAGTCAATCAATATCATAAGAAGATATTAAATAAAACTCAGGTGCCAAGGCACGAATATATATCCGCCAAATGTTTCCCAATTTCCTTCCTCAAGAGGTTTATTTACTAAAAAATAGCAAGTCAATCTCTATCGCTCGAAGCATCAAACGCCATCCCCTTTTAACTTCTCTATCTCAAAACCCGATTGCTACTGCTTATATCGAGTGGGGAACTGGCGATTTACCAATTTTATTGCTACATGGATTTGATAGCTCGTTGTTAGAATTTCGCCGTTTGATTCCCCTACTCTCATCAGAATGCGAAACTTGGGCGGTCGATCTGCTCGGCTCTGGTTTTACCGAACGCTTGAGCGATATTTCCTATAATCCCGATAAGCTTAGACGCATTTACATTGCACTTTAAAATTCTCAAACGCCTTATGGAGAAGGAACAGAATAGGTAACTTTAGTGCGTCTAAGCTTACGATAACAGAACATCTTTATTGTTTTTGGTGTAACTTAATTAAACGTCCAGTTATTTTAGTCGGAGCATCGATGGGTGGGGCAGCAGCGATCGATCTTACTCTCACTTATCCCGAAGCGGTATCTAAGCTAGTTCTGATTAATTCTGTGGGTTATAGCGGTAGTTTTCCTATTGGTAAGTTGTTACCCGAACCGATGATAGAACTTGGGGTGGAATTCTGGCGAGCGAGACGCATTCAAGGTTTATTGTGGGGAAAGTCTCTAGGTTTACTCGACCCCATCACGGAGGATATCATTCGCTGTGCTGCCTTACCTTCGTTAATGCCTGGTTGGGATAGGACAATTAAAGACTTTACCCGTAGTGGTGGTTATTATCGACTACACAAACGTATTCCTGCGCTCGATAAACCAACTCTTATTCTGTGGGGAGAACGAGATGATGTTTTGGGAACGGAAGCTGCTTATCAATTTAAGGAAGCGATCTCCAACTCTCGATTAGTTTGGTTGTCAGGGTTAGGTCATTCACCACAATGGTCACAGCCCGAATTAGTGGCAATGCAGATTCTTGACTTTATTAATGGTTAAATTTTTGGAAAATTTGGGCAATTTTAGTCTAGTCTGGACTAACAAAGAGGTAAGAACAACAAAATGAACGCTGAAGAATATCTAAGCCAAAATAAAGTAGCGATCGCTAAACAGTGTCAAACTATTGTCGATAGTGGCTTTAAAGCAATTATTACTGCCAAAAAAAGCGGTGAAACTTACATTCATAAAGTCAGTACGGTTGAAGAATTTAGCAAGACAATACCCGATGATAAATTTTTCAAACCCATGAGAGATGGAATCAATAATGCTGTTTTAAACAAAGTAATTCCCATCGTCATTTTTGAAGAACAAAAAGCACGAATAATCAGTC
>JASJDI010000040.1 GCA_030065155.1 Xenococcaceae cyanobacterium MO_188.B29 | reverse complement strand
CGCTTGCGAATACGCCGTAAGACGGCGATTCGGTCGCACCGCTTCTGACTTCTGCCTTCTGCCTTCTGCCTTCCCCTGACACCAATCCTGCCACATCTGCCGATATGCTGATTCGATCGACTGGGCAGACAATTTGCCATCAGTTAGAGGGGATGAATCCATCTGAGAACGGATATTTGCTCTTAATTCGGTTAATTTAGCTATATTATGGGCTAAATATACTGCTTTACTAATATATGCTTCAGGCGAATCTGCAACAAACTCTTTTAAGCCCACAGTCGATAGTAAACTTACTCCTACTCTAGAGACATGGGTTTTTCCTGCTAGGGTAATAACAGGTACACTCATCCATAATGCTTCACAGGTGGTAGTTGTACCGTTATAAGGATAAGTATCTAAAGCAATATCAATTTCATTGTAGAGAGCGAGATGATTAGTTGTCTCTTGAATCCAACCCCGCAAATCTAAACAGTTTGACTCGATTCCTGCTTCAGCAAACAACTGATCAAGGCGATCGCGAGTATCATTATCTTGTAAAGTCCCCGATTTTAGTAAGAGGCGACTATTGGGTACTTGCTTAAGAATATCTGCCCAATAACCAATAATTTCTGGACTAACTTTCGAGACATTATTAAAGCTACCAAAAGTAATATAGTTATTAGTAATTACTGGCGATGGAGAAATTGAGGGCGTGTCAGTAGGTGGTTGATAACACAAAAAGCCATGCTGCAAACGAATTAGCGTTTCTGTGTGTAAATGTTCGGTTTGCCCTTGAGGATCGGCATAAGCGTCGGTAAAGCGATAGTCGATAGTTTCTAAACCTGTAGTGTCAGGATAACCTAAATAAGTAACTTGAATTGGGGCAGGTTTATAGTTAAATACTAATAAGCGATCGCCCATAGTATGACCAGCCAGATCGACTAAAATATCAATGCTATCTTGCTGGATTAGTTCGCTTACTTGCTTGTCATCTAAGTGATGGATTTCTCGCCAACCAGTAACTAATTGTTTCAGTCTGTCAGTAGTCGCATCGGTTTCGATATTATTGGCATAACAAAAGATATCAAAATTAGCGCGAGCGCAGTTTTTAAGTAAAGGCTCGACAAAGTGAGCGACAGCATGATGTTTAAAATCCCCAGAAACATAACCAATGCGTAGTTTTCTGTCTGGGTTAAGATTATTAGCAAAAGTCTTGTTAGCTAAATTAGGCTGAAGTTTCCCCCAGGCTTGATGTTGCTCAAAAATTTCTTCTGGAGAATATTCACTACTGTAATGGAGAGACAGCAGTAAACCGCGATGGGCAAAACTGTAATCTGGTTTAAGTTCTAGACTTTTTTGATAATAGTTAATTGCTTGAGTAATATCACCTCGGTTTTTATAAACATTACCCAAGTGATGATAGTAACTATAGGCTTTATCTGGTTTGAGTTTGATGGCTTGCTGGTAACATTCAATGGCTTTAGTTAAATGCCCTCTTAAGTTATAAGCAACTCCAAGACTAGAATGAGCATCTGCATTATTTGGTTGTAAATCGATCGCTTGTTGATAAGACTTAATCGCTTTAGAAAAATGACCCGATTTTTGCCATAATTTTCCTAAATTTAAGTGATTAAGACTATTCTGAGGTTCAATCTTTGTTAGTTGCTGATAGCATTCTCGCTGCTGAGGATAATTTCCTTGTAACCCATAAACCACAGCCAAGTTATAGTGAGCATGAGCATAATTAGGTTCTATTGTTATAGCCTGTTGATAGAATGCGATCGCTTTGGCTAGATTTCCTAACTGATGATAAACATTACCCAGTTGCAGATGTATTTCGATATTATCAGGCTGAATTTGCAGAGCTTGTTGATAAAATGCGATCGCTTCACTAAATTTACCATCACGATAATAACCCTGAGCTAACTTAATTTTTTCACTAAAACTAAAATTCTCCTCCCTACCTTCCCCATTTTCCCGATCTTCCCTAGCTTCTGACTTCTGTAGAGACGTTCCATGGAACGTCTCTACTTCTGCCTTCTGCCCTCTGCCTTCTGCCTTCTCTCTACACCAACCCTGCCACATACTACGATAAGCAGATTCGATCGACTGCGCGATCGCTTTTCCATCAGTAAGAGGGGATGATTCTATCTGAAAACGAAGACTTGTCCTTATTTCAGCAATTTTAGTTAAATTATTAGCAAAATTGACAGCTTTATTAATATATTCTTCGGCAGAATTAGCAATAAAATCATTTAATCCTACAGAAGATAGTAAACTTACCCCTACCCTAGAAACATGACTTTTTCCTGCCAGGGTAATAACTGGTACACCCATCCACATCGCTTCGCAGGTAGTAGTTGTACCGTGATAGGGATAGGTATCTAGGGCAATATCTACCTCATAGTAAAGACTAAGGTGGCTATGAGTTCCCTGAATCCAGCCCCTTAAATCTAATCTGTGACGTTCAATTCCTGCTGATGCAAACAGTTGATAAATTCGTTCCGCAGTACCACTATCTTGTAAAGCCTTGTATTTAAGCAATAAACGACTTTGAGGCACTTTATGCAGAATTTTTGCCCAATAACTAATAATTTCAGTGCTTATTTTGGAGAGATTGTTAAAACTACCAAAAGTAATATACCCTTTCATTTGAGCAGGTAAAGCATTCATCTCTGGGGTATCTGATGGTGCTTGGTAGCATAAAAATCCTTGAGGTAAACGGTATAACTCTTCGGTATGTAAATGCTCTGTTGTTCCTTCTGGATCGGCGTAAAAATCGGTAAAGCGATAATCGATCGCCTTCAAACCAGTAGTATTAGGATAGCCCAAATAAGTAACTTGAATGGGTGCTGGTTTATAAGCAAAAATTACTAGCCGATTATTAGAGGTATGTCCCCCCAGATCGACTAAAATATCAATGCCATCTTGACGAATTAATTGAGCAACTTGCTCATCATTTAAGTCATAGATAGATCGCCAGCGATCGCTAAAACTCTGTAATCTAGCTGTTGTATTATCAGACTTTTCGTTATTGGCATAACAAGTAATCGAAAATTTTTGGCGAGCGCAATTTGCTAGTAGCGATTCCAAGAAATAGCTAACGGAATGAGCTTTAAAATCTGTTGAGATGTAGCCAATTTTTAGTTTGCGATCGGGATTAGGTTCGTTTTGATGGCTTTTAATCTTGTTACTAATTAAAGCTTCATACTTTTCCCCCCAGGCTAGATGCTTCTGGTATATATATTCTGGAGAAAATTCACCACTGTAATGAAGTGCAAAAAGTAAGTTGTGTTCGCTGCGAGTCTGGGCTGCTTGTCGATAACATTCTAAAGCTAAATATACATCCCCACTAGCCAAATAAGTATTACCTAAATTATTATGAACATCTTGATGATTAGGCTCAATGGCTAGAGCTTGTTGATAAGCTGCGATCGCTTTGGTTAATTCATCCTGACTTTTGTAAACATTACCCAAATTGTAATGAGCCGTAGCAAAATTAGGTTCAATTTCGATCGCTTGCTGAAAATATTGTTCTGCTTCTGCTAACCTATCTAACTCTTTATGTAATTGACCTAAATTATTATAAGCATCGGCATAATCTGGGGATAATTCAATTACTTTATTTAATATTTTTACTGCTGCTAATCTTTTTTTCTGTTTGATACAAATAATTGCTAATCCATTTAAAGCGGAAGCATTTTTTGTCGATAATGCTAGTATCTTTTCTAAAGAATTATCCCGATCGATATCATCTAGATTATTTTCTAGTTTTAATGCTTGTAAATAACTCTCCCAAGCCAATGATAATTCATCTTTAGTTAAATAAGTATTGCCTAAATTGTTATAAACATCAAGATAGTCAGGCTGAATTTTAAGAGATTGTTGAAAAGAAGCGATCGCCCTATCTATATCATCTTTCCTCTTATAAACATTACCCAAATTATAATGAGACGTTGCATAGTTTGGATTTAGTCTAAGTGCTGCTTGTAGATAAAATTCCGCTTTGGCTAAATCACCTAAATCTTGATATAGCTGACCTAAATTATTATAAGTTAAATAATCTGGGGATATTTCAATTGCTCGATCGAAAGCATTTATAGCTAACTCTGGTTTACCCTGATAAATATATAAAATCCCTAAATTACTCAAAACTGATGTATTTTCAGGCTGAACTAAAATTAGTTGTTCATAAGCATAAATTGCTTGCTCAAATTCTCTTTGCTTACAATAAATATTACCTAATAAATACCAAATATCTATGTTATTTGGCTCTACTTGTTGAATCGATTCTAAACAAGCAATAGCTTCGTCCAATTTACCATTCTGATAATAAACCTGAGCTAACTTAATTTCTTCACTAAAACCAGTAAAATTTTTTCCTGCTGCTTCTGAATTCTGAATTCTGAATTCTGCCTTCTCTCTGCACCAATCCTGCCACATTTGCCGATAAGCCAACTCGATCGATTGTGCGATCGCGTTTCCATCAGTTAAAGGAGATAATTCTAGCCGAGAACGAATATTTTCGCTTAATTGAGCTAATTTATCGTGATTATTAGCCAAATATACTGCTTTACTTATATATTCCTCAGAAGATTCAGCAATAAACTCATTTAAACCCACAGAAGATAGCAAACTCACTCCAACTCTAGAAACATGAGTTTTTCCCGCCAGGGTAATAATGGGTACACCCATCCACATCGCTTCGCAGGTAGTAGTTGTACCGTGATAGGGATAGGTATCTAGGGCAATATCCACTTCATTATAGGTAGCAAGATGATCGTTAGCATCTTTAACCCAACCTCTTAAATCTAGTCGGTTTGATTCTATTCCTGCTTGGGAAAACAAATTGTAAATACGATCGCAGGTATCAGTATCGCTTAAAGCACCATATTTTAGTAATAATCTGCTGTTAGGTACTGCTTGAAGTATTGTTGCCCAATAACTAATAACTTCATCGCTAACTTTAGCAATATTATTAAAACTACCAAACGTAATATAGCCATTAGTAATAACTGGTGGAGGTTCAACTTTAGGTGCGCTTGCTGATGGTTGATAACATAAAAAACTGTTTGGCAAACGGATTAATTTTTCTGAGTGTAAATGTTCCGTCTCTCCTTGTGGATCGGCATAATTATCAGTAAAACGATAATCAATAGTTCCTAAACCAGTGGTATTAGGATAACCCAAATAAGTAACTTGAATTGGTGCAGGTTTTTTGGCAAATAATAACAGGCGATTATCTCCAGTATGTCCAGATAAATCTACCAAAATATCAATTTCATCTTGACGAATTAATTGATAAGCTTGTTCGTCATCTAAGTGATAAATTTCTCGCCAATGATCGACAACCTGCTTCAATTTATCTGTAACTGCATCAGTTTTAAAACTATTGGTATAGCAAAAAATCTCATAATTATCATGATTATGATTTGCTAGCAAAGGTTGTAAAAAATAGGTGACAGGATGACAAAAAAAGTCTCCAGAAACATAACCAATACGCAGTTTTTTATCTAGCTTAGGTTTATTTGCTTGAGGAAAATTTGTTGGAGTGATTTGAGGACAATGCAGTTTATACCACTCTTGATGGCGATCGAAAATATGCTTGGGCGAATACTCACTACTGTAGTGCAGAAATAAGAGTAAATCTTGATGGGCTAAATGATAATCTGGTTTGAGTTTTAAGCTTTTTTGATAAAAATCAATAGCCTGAGTAAAATCGCCTCTTTTTTTATAAGCATTAGCAATTTGATGATAATAAACAGAAGCATTATTAGGCTGTAATCGATTTGCTTGCTGATAACAGTCGATCGCTTGAGCTAAATCATCTCTTAAATAATAGGCAATACCCAAATTATTATAGGCATCAGCACAATTTGGTTGTATGTTTATTTCTTGTTGATAACATTCAATTGCTAAAGATATTTCTTTTTTTGCTAAATAAGCATTACCCAGATTATTGTAAGCTTTGTTATAGTTTGGCTGGATTTTAATAGTTTGTTGAAAAGCTGCGATAGCTAAATCAAGCTGATATGTACTTTTATAAAGATTACCGAGGTTATAATGAGCAATAGCCAAATTGGGCTGACATTTAATCGCTTGCTGAAGATGTTTTTCGGCTGCTGCTAATTGTTTTTGTTCTAGATACAATTGTCCCAGATTATTATGGGCATCTCCACAGTTTGGTTGTAAATGAATAGCTTGTTCAAAAACTGCGATCGCTCGATCTAGTTGTTTCTGCTCAACATATAAAACACCTAAGTTACTCCAGGCATCCGCATTATTAGGCTGTAATTTAACAATTTGCTCGTAAGCTGCGATCGCGTCTGTAATATTACCCTGCTGATAATAAACATTACCTAGCATCTTCCAAGCATCGGTATGCTCGTCTTGGCTAGCTAGTAGTTGCCTAAAACTAGTTTCTGCTTTGGTAAAGTCTCCAGACTGAAAGTAACTAAAGCCTTTTTGATAAAGATTCTTAGCTTTATTGCGATCGCTTTTTCTTACTAAGGTAGATTGTCGCTTCCCAAATCCTTTCGCCATTGTCTCAAGCAGAATTTTTGCTCCGCCATTCTAACCGCAGCGATCGATTTAGCCAACACCTCTACAACTCAAAAGCAGATTAAAGGTAGTCTCTTAACGTTACTTGATATTTCTTATCCTCAAGAAGATTTACTTCATATATTTTCAGTATAATTATTCAAGATTACGTGCAACACTGCTTGAATATTTCGTGAAGATCTAGTGAAAACACAAATACTAATTCTAATTAAGAATTAATCTATTTAAATAAGCTACTAAAATTTTTTTTATTTTTTATTTTAATAATTATTTAAGAATTGCCAGTTTGATGAATATTAATCAATCAGAATCAGCTAATCATTTGACCTCTAAAAGCATGAAGAAACTCTCCCATAATCACTTTAAATTATTGATACCTTCTCTATTGGTCGCTAGTTTAGCTGGCTATTTTAGCTGGAGAGAAATCCAATTTAATACTATAAAAAAATCGGTTCACAATTGTATCGAAGCCCAAAACAATTGTGCTGACAATCGCTCTTCTTTAGAAAAATTAGTCAAAGCGAAGAAAAGCTTAAAGTTATTCAATCTCGAAAAGGCTCATCTCGAAGATGCTCATCTAGAAAATGCCAATCTCCAGAGTGCTAACCTGGAAAATGCCCATTTAGAACATGCTCATCTGGAAAATGTTCATCTCAAAAATGCTAATCTTTCCATGGCTCAGATGGACGGCACTCATCTGGAAAATGCTGACCTAGAAAATACTAATCTCTCTCATGCTAATTTAGAACACGCTAACCTTTATCGTGCCAACCTCCAAGGTGCTTATATTGTTCACGATAAACTTCAAGGTGCTGACCTAGATCATGCTAACCTCGAAGGTACAAGATTTTATGATGCTGACTTTGAAAATGCCTATTTTCATCTTGCTAACCTTTCCCATACGTATTTCTATCGGGCTAATTTTAAGCATACTAACCTCTATCGTGCTAATCTTCACAATTCACATTTAATTGAAGCTCAAAATCTTACCCCCACCCAGATAAAATCTGCTTGCAACTGGGATACAGCTATTTACAAAGGGGTTTGGTCTTCTGAGCACTCTAAATGGATACCAGATAAACAAGCTAATCAACAATTTATCCAGCAACTCAAGCAAGATAGAGACTCCGATCCTGAAAGCGATGTTAACTGTAGTGAGTGGGAGTAGTCCTTTAATTGTGACATGATGGGTTGAAATTGAGACAAGGGAGACAAGGAGGATAAGGGGGACAAAAAAGAAAAGGAGGACAAGGGGGATGAGAAATACAAGGGAGATAATCTTAGCTGTTAGATAGAATCAGATCAGATTTAACAGTTGAAAATTTAACCATGGTGCGTCTAAAATCTTGGCAATGGGTAGTTTTAGCAACACCGATCGCGTCTATTATTATCTTCTTTTTAATCGCTGCGGGAACACAAATTCATCAGTGGGGAATTAATTGGATTTGGGGAGTATTTATCTTTGTTTTTGTGGGTTGGCGTTGGTTATTGGCAAAGTGGACGAAAACAAGAATTGCCCAAATAGAAGCTACCATCGATGAAATTACCGATGAACTAGAATCTGCGGATAACCAGATTGAATTTTCTCCAGATGAAGCAGGAAAACAAGTAGAAACTGCTTTACAAAATATTTTACAAACATCCCAAAACGATCCGATTATTTGGGAGGATTGGCAAACTTTTTGGCAGAGGTGTCAAGAATTAGTAGTAGAAGTAGCTCATGCTTACCATCCCGAAGTTAAACGCCCTTTACTAAATATCTATATTCCTCAAGCTTATGGGTTAATTCGCGGTACTGTAGATGATACAGATCGTTGGATGAATAAACTATCTCCAGTCCTCAATCAAGTTACCATTGGGCAAGCCTATGAAGCCTATGAAGTTTATCAAAAACTAGAACCATCTGCTCGTAAATTATTTAAAGTTTGGAATTGGGCGCAGTGGGTAATCAATCCTGCTGTGGCGATCGCGAAAACAACCAGTCAAAGTTATACAAATCAAGCAAATCAACAACTAATAGCTAATTTAAACCAACTGTTTCGGGAAGCAGCTTTAAGAAATTTATGCAGCCAAGCGATTGCACTTTACAGTGGTGATACTCTACCACCATCTTTTACTACTACAGAAACCTTACCTGAAGCTAAAACTCAAACCATCAGAGATATAATTACTCAGGCAGAATCTATAGAAAAAGTTGCTCAAAAACCCGTTAGTATTCTTTTGGTGGGGCGCACTGGGGCAGGAAAAAGTAGTTTAATTAATACTCTCTTTCGTCAAGACTTAGCAGAGGTCGATGTTTTACCCAGTACAGATCGTATCCAAAAATATCAATATGCAACAGGAGAAGAGCAACTTACTCTTTGGGATACTCCTGGTTATGAACAAGTCAACCGCTCAGATTTCCGTGAATTAGTCTTAGATTATGCAGCTAATGCAGATTTACTTTTACTGGTAACTCCTGCCCTCGATCCTGCTCTACAGATGGATGTGGACTTTCTGAAGGATATTACTGCAGAAATTGAAGATTTACCCACTATTGCTATTGTTACTCAAGTCGATCGCTTGCGTCCTATTCGTGAATGGAATCCTCCTTACGATTGGCAAAATGGGGAAAAACCGAAAGAAAAATCCATCAGAGAAGCAACTTTGTATCGGGCTGAATCCTTGGGCGATTATTGCAATTTAATCTTACCTTTAGTAACAGAAGATAGTAAAAGCGAGCGCACTGCTTGGGGAATAGAATCTTTATCTACCGCCTTGTTAGATAATCTTGAGGGTGCTAAACAGTACAGATTAGCAAGGTTTTTACGCGATCGAGAAACTCGTATCGTTGCTGCGACAAAAATTATCGATCGCTACACTTTCCAAATGACAACTACTCAAGGAGTAACAGCTTTACTCAAAAGTCCTATACTGCAATTTCTCTCAACCATAGCTACAGGTAATGCTGCTTTAGCCTATGCCCTAGCTGAACAAATTCCTGTAGAACAATTGCCTATCGTTATTGGTAAACTACAGATGGCATACGATTTATTTATGTTATTAAGCGAAGATCCTAATCTACGTAACTTTGATTTATTATCTTTGTGGTCTTTATTGCTTAATAACGATAGCGATATTCCCATCGATCGTAACGCCTGGGCATTTGGTAATACTTTAGTAGAATACTGGACTCAAAATTTGTCAGTAAAGCAACTACAAAAACGATTTGAATCTTATTTACAACAAGAAGAATAATTGTTCTATCTTGTCTAAATTCTGGATTTATCTAATCTACATCAATTTTTTGCTTAAAGATAGCGAAAATATCTTCAATATCAGTAATTTTTCTGTAGAATTTTTTCGATAATAATAGTAACTTTTATAACTAGTAAATTGAGTTAAGTAGAATCACTGTCACATCTTTCCCAAACAAAAAACAAAGTATCTTATGAAAGTAGAAAAACTAAATTCTTTGACTCCCAGTGGAGCAGGCTTTGCTTGTCTAGTTACAGTAGGTTTGCTGCTAGCTGGAGTTAAACCAGCACAAGCTCAATTTAGATCTTCTCGGGTTGATAGTAATGTTACAGATCAAGGCAACGGTGAGTTTTTATATGAGTTTGAAGTTTTTAATACCTCTGGTTTTGGATATGGATACGGTGAAGGTGATGAGATTATTGTTGATTGGGAATTACCCATCTTTAGTCTCGATGATCTAGATGTAGATTCAATTACCAGTCCACAAGATTGGACTTTTGAAATTGTTGAGCGTGATGGAACAATTGCTTATTCTCCAGACACTAGTCTGATTGGAACTGACAGTCTGTTTTTTAATAATCCTGCTGGTCCTTATGGACAATATGAATGGGATTATATTGCTGCCGATGATCCGCTCCTAATCGCAGAGCCTGACTTGTATGGTCCTAATCCAGAAGTATTTGAAACACCACCGTTTATTATACATTGGTATACTCTCAGTGCAGATGATGAGGAAATAGGTTTTTTTCCTATCAACCCGATATTTGCACAGGATTCCTTAGATGGTTTTGGTTTCGAGTCTGAGTTTACTTCTATCAACGCTCCCTACTTGTCTAGTTGGTTCTTTTTACCTCCAGTCGGTGGAGATCCTCCAATTCCAGGGGGCGCAGGCTTTGGTACTCCTAATAGTCCTGCTCGACAACAAGCTCAATCAATAACAACACCTGTCCCAGAACCTGGTTCCGTTCTGGGTCTTTTAGTTGTGGGGACTGGTATAGTAGCCTCTAGATTGAAAAAAAAGACCAGAAAACGGCTTAATAATTTCCCTATCGTTTTTTAACTCAATAGAATAAACATTTCACGTCTTATCTTGTTAGATAGGACGTGAAAAACAAATTAATTTTTTTTTCGTAAAGAAAATCTGCCCACAATCTGTACATCAATTTCAAACTGTTCAGATAGTCCACGACGTTGAAGAGCTTGAGCGATCGCATTACGAGAACAAAATATTTGCTCTAGCCTTTGTTCGTTAGAAATATTTTCAGGATGATTACGGTAGTAGTAAAGGGGTTTATTTAGATGGTATACTTCCGTAACTTCTGAAAGTCTTAGACATAAATCATAGTCTTCGGCATATTTGAATGATTCATAAATTCCACCAGCTTCCTCAAAACTTGAGCGACGGAACAAGCGAAAGTGAAAGATCATAAAATCAATCAAAAGTCGATCTTTAGAATATGGAATTTGACAACGTTTACCTTTCCCCTTAATTTTACCCAGAGCATCAATAACCATATAATCAGTGTAAACAAGACCTATATTTGAATTACTATCTAAAACAGAAGCCGTTTCTTCTAGAGCCGTGGGTGCCAGGGCATCATCACTATCTATCCAGCCAAGATAAGTTCCAGTTGTTTTCTCTGTTGCAGCTTTTAATGCTTTTGATCTACCAAGATGTTTAGCAGCTATAAACTGGATTCGGGAATCGTCTTGGCTATATTCACTGGCAATTTCTACAGAACGATCCGTAGAACCATCGTCCCAAATTATGAGTTCCCAATCTTCTCTAGTCTGTGCCAGAACACTATCAATCGCCATCTTAAGATAGCGTTCTCTATTATAAACAGTCATGATAAGAGAAATTTTTGCTGTCATGAAAAACTCCATAATTATCGCTGATATACATAAATCTATTTTTATTGGTTTTGGGAGTTTTAGATTGATTTAGTTGTCTCAACTTTAATTAGAAATAGAAACATCATACTCGATCGAGCTTATCATAACAAAACTATAAATAAATACAAATATTATTACTTGTCTTATAATATCTAAACACGCTTCAATTAAAAACTTGCAGTTTTATCTTTTCTTAGGCTAAAACTGATCGTTGTCACACCAATAATAGTTAACTGCATCGGGTTAACTATTGAGTTTGTATGGCTGTTAAAAAGCAGAATTTTTGTATTTTTTCTACCTAAGAAAAAAATCTTTACAACAGATTAGTTGTAGGGAATATTATGGCTTCGTCTCTACAAAATTAGATTTTATCTAGTATTGCTAAATTGATTTAAAATCCACCTAATGAAACACAATAAAATTTTATTGTCTTTAAGCGCAGCAATTCTCGCTCTCACAACTCAATCTTGTAGCTTGAATAACACAACAGTCAATCAAGAAAAAATAACTAATAGAGAAAATATTTTAGTTAGTAATAGTAAGCGATCGCCCCAGAATCTTCAAAATAGTTTGGCAGATTTCAAGTCAGTTAAGTCAGAAAAATTAACTAATACTGCTAGATTATTAGCAGGAATGAACTTTAAACAGGAGAGTAAACTAAGTAAATTAAAACACGATCCTAATTGGTTAGAGCATCATCGTTTTTTTGCTTATAGTTGGTCAAAAATAGAAACTCAACAGTTGGCTCAAGTTAGGCGATGGACTAAAGATAATTTATCTGAAATAAATTCTAATCATCCTTCTATTTTTTATCCTTTTAGTGGTGCAGATTTTTTGTATGTCTATTCTTTCTTTCCTCAAGCTAAAGAATATATATTAGTTGACTCAGAACCTATTGGAACTATTGCCGATTTGTATAGTCTTTCTTCTTTAGAGATTAAAAATCAACTACAGGAAGTCAGAGACTCTCTTTATCCTTTACTCGAATTTAGTGTTTCAAGTATTAATAAACAGAAAATACACTCTCAAAAACAGGAAGTTTTACCTATTCTGTATGTTTTTTTGGCAAGGACTAATAATCGTATTTTAGATGTAGAATATGTCAGTATAGATCGAGAAGCAAATATACAGCCAATTAGAGAAGGTTTGATTCCAGGGGTAAAAATAAAGTTTGTTCCTAAAGAAGAAACAGAACCACGTACCTTATATTATTTTTCTGCTGATTTATCTAATCAAGGAATACAAGCACATCCCGAACTAACTAAATTTATAAGTAAATCAGATAAGTCAGTTACCTATCTTAATACAGCTTCTTATTTGATGCATTATACTGAATTTACTCAGATTAGAGAGTCAATTTTAACTAATAGTAATTATCTCTTGCAAGATGACTCTGGTATGCCCTTAAAATTTTTTAGTCAGAATCAATGGGATTTAAAATTTTATGGTAAATATACTAATCCTATTGCTTTATTTAGTAATCATTATCAACCAGATTTAAGACGGGTTTATAATTTGGATGAAGAGATTGAACCACTTAATTTTGCTATTGGCTATAAATTTAGTATAAACGAGTCTAATTTGATGTTAGCTAAAATTAAAAAAGCTAACTAGGAAATAAATTAAGTAGACTTTAAGTAGAAGTATTGTGAGGTGATTTATGAAACTTTCTTGGTTTCGCTCTCAATTCAGGCTCAAAGTCTGCCTTAGCCTATTGTTAGCATTGCTAGTTAGTTTAGGCATACAGGTAAATAAGTCTAACGAGGTGTTGGCGCAAAGTAGTACAGACACTTTTAATAGAGCGGAAACTCTCAACTTGAAACGGGAAATTCGACAACTAGAAGCAGAAATACGCCGTTTGAATCAATTGAATATGCGTTCTAATTCTCTATCTCCTACACCTCGATCGAATTTGGCTAATCCATCCATGGTCAATAATCAACCAGTAGGAAGTAGCGATCCTATGTTTCAACGTCTGGCTAATTTGTTAGTTGAACTGAAAGAAGATGTGAAGAAGTTAGATGAACGAATGACCAAAATAGAACAACAGCTAAATACACTTTCTCCTCAGTAGGTTGTATTTTATATTATTATGGCTAGCTATACCCTTAATCTCAAACCGCTTGTCGATCCTATAACTATTGAACACTTTGAACAATTATGTCAATCAAATCCAGAGCTAAAGTTAGAAACTAATTACAAAGGAGAATTAATTGTTATGTCTCCTACTGGATATGAAACAGGCAAAAATAATGCCGATTTAATTATGCAATTCGGTATTTGGAATCGAAAATATAAATTAGGCGTTGTTTGTGATTCTTCTACAGGTTTTATTTTACCTAACAAGGCTATTCGCTCTCCTGATGTAAGTTGGATTGCGAAAGAAAGAGTTGCCAATTTAACTAAAAAAGAAAAAGCCAAATTTCTGAACTTAGTTCCCGACTTTGTCTTAGAGTTAATGTCTCCTTCTGACAAGATTGAAGATGTCCAAAATAAAATGCAAGAGTATTTAGATAATGGAGCTAAATTAGGTTGGCTAATTAATCCTCAACAACAGCAAGTAGAAATTTATCGACCAGGAAAACAAACAGAAGTATTGAATAAGCCTAGTTATCTATCAGGAGAAAATTTATTACCTCAGTTGATAATAGAATTAGATTTTGTCTGGGAATCCGATTAAATATTGCCTGAATTTTCTGCTTAATAATCTACTTATTCAATCTGCAAACTACGCAATCTATTCAATGCAGCAGCTAATTCAAAACGACGAAATAAAGCTAAATCTCCTTGAATAAAATTAGTAACTACATCCAATCTTTCTTGATTAATATCATTCATTACTCGATCGAGAATTTCGCTAATAGTTTGTCGGGAATTCATGTAATTTTCCTTAGCATAAACAATAGCTAAAGCGATCGATCTTAATTGTCCCGCATCGACTATTTGTTCTACCGCAGCTAAATCAATATCTTCTGTGCCGAAAGCAATTTCATCCACATCACGGACTTTTAATTTTACCTCTCGCTTGCCTCGACTGGGGTTAATACTGTATGCTACAGGTATTCTGGACCTGATCTGACCAAAATTCACCCCTCCTTCAGAATCACGGTTAGTAATGTATTGTTGTGCGATCGCTTTAGCTGCTTCCGTCACATCTTGGGGTCTAAAATTTTCCATGGCAATAACTGTATCCGCCACATCGAAATAATCTCCACTCCCTCCCATAACTAAGACAGTAGAAATATGATAGTCAGTATAAAGTTGGCGTACTTTATCGATAAAGGGGGTAATCGGCTCTTTATCCTTACTAATTAACTGCTGCATCCGTCGATCGCGAATCATAAAATTAGTTGCTGCCGTATCTTCATCGATTAAGAGCAATTCTGTCCCCGCCTCGATCGCCTCAATAATATTAGCTGCTTGAGAAGTACTCCCACTGGCATTAGTAGTAGAAAAATTAGTAGTAGAACGTCCTTGAGGCAATTGATTGATGAAGGGAGAAATATCTACCCCTGCAATACTCCGTCCATCCTCAGCGCGAATTTTTACTGCTGTTGGGTTTGTTACCACAAATTCTCTACCATCCCCAGGAATTTGATTATATACTCCCAGTTCGATCGCTTTAAGTAAAGTAGATTTGCCATGATAACCACCACCTACGATTAGAGTAATTCCTGTGGGAATACCCATCCCTTTGATTAAGCCACGATTAGGACAATTAAACTCTACTTCTAAAGATGGTGGCGACTGAAAGGGAATAGCTTCATCTAGGAGGGGGCGAAAATCCACCCCACTCCGACGAGGAAGAATAGAATCATTAGCCACAAAAGCAATTAATCCTTTAGTCGGTAACTGTTGGCGTAACCAGTCTGCATCTTCGATGGTTTCTACTTGCTGTTGAATTGCTTGAGGATTTAAAGATTGATACAAAAGTGATTCACTGACAAGATCGGGAATATCTTCATATAACATTTCTACTGCTTGACGACCTAATATTCTTCTACCTCTAGCGGGAAGTCCCACCACAAAACGAACTTCTAAATAATCATCATTAATAAAAACAGTATTACGTTCTAAAACCTCTTGTCCGTAGCGAGTAATAGCAATTAGTCCACTTTTCCCAGTACCACGATGAGAACTAATTTTATTAGCAACGCGATCGAACTGACGAGTAAGATAATCTCTTAGTGCTACTTCTCGACTCTTAGACTGATATAGTTGCCTAGGAAAACCTGCTACAGATTGAGGTATTTTAACTCTTAATTGACTCGGCGCAGCAAAAGGATCGCCCTGTACATAATCAATAACTAAAGTGAAATCGGCAAATTGATAGCTTCCCTTAATATCTTTATAGGCCTTGTAACTAGCACCATCTAGTTTAAGTAAAGTAGATTTTAGATTATGGCGATCGAGCATTATTATACTAAATCCCGTTCGTATAAGTTATTGATCGGTTATGTAAGTCAGAAGTCAGAAGTCAGAAGTCAGAAGTCAAAAGTCAAAAGTCAGAAGGGTTTGAAAAATAACATCCAAAAATTAAAACAAACTTTTATCAATCGGATTTGGTATTAGAGAATATTTACAAAGTTATTGACTATAAATCGCTGAAATAAATACTTTTCATTCTTTGACAATATTCACATAAATTTTCGTAATTGCGAGCAAAAATATTGAGAGGCGATTCAATGGGTACATCAATTAAATTAGCAAAAAAAGAATAAACTACTGCATCAAAAGACTATATTTTAATTGGACAGTCAGGCACTTGATAGTTTAAATACTATAAATTCTGACATTGATACCCTTGATAATTGTATCTTTTTCATGATTCATGCCTAACTTTTCCGCAACACGAATAGAACGAAAATTGTCAGGTTCAATTATACAAATTAGTTTATCTATCTTTAACTCATTTCGTGCATAATCTCGCACTGCTATTGCTGCCTCTGTTCCTAAACCTTGTCCCCAATATGCTCTAGCTAGACGATAACCGATTTCAATCTCTTTCCCAGTTGCAAAATCCCAAGCTAACAAGCCACAATAACCGATTAATTCTTGATTTGCCTTATGAATTATTGCATAAAGACCAAAATTATCTTTTTGATAATACGAAAGCATCTGATTAATGAATTCTCTAGTTTGCGCTCGCGTTTTGACTCCACTAATTGAATAGTACATCACTTCAGGATCGGCAAAAATTGGAGTCAAAGCATTTAGATCATTGGGTGTGAAATATCTTAAATTTAATCTTAGTGTTTCTATATTAAATAATAGATTCATTTTCTATCTGCGTTAAATACTCTTTTCCTAGTTTAAAAATAAGTTTGCTTATTCAAAGCTAATTTTTCCTGCTTTGATAGTAAGAATTTGCGAGTCTTTAATCCATTGGTCGTGAAAAGAGCCAATATGGGTAGTAGTAATTATAGTTTGAAAGCGATCGCCGATCGCATCTAGTAGTTGATTTTGACGATGGGGATCTAATTCGGCTAAAACATCATCTAATAACAGTAAAGGAGGTTCACCTACTACCTCTTCAATTAATTTTAGTTCAGCTAATTTTAAAGCTAATACTAGAGTGCGTTGTTGTCCTTGAGAACCATAATAACGAGCAGGAGTTTGATTAATAGTAAAGGTAATCTCATCTCTATGAGGTCCAACTACAGTTTTCCCCTGATGTTGTTCTGCTATGCGTCGTTGTTCAATTTTAGCTAAAAAGGCTTGTTGTACTTTTTCTGGCTGATTTTCTGCCCACTCTACATTAGGAGCATAAGTTATGGCTAAGATTTCTGTTTTACCACTAATGCGATCGTGCCAAGCTTGAGCAATCGGCGCAATTCTCTCTATTACTCTAGCGCGTCTTCTCGTCACTCTAGAACCGGTGGCAGCTAATTGTTCATCCCAGAGGTGGAGTTGGGCTAAATCTTCTTGGTTTACACTTAACTGTTTTTCCTCTTGTTGCTGACGAATGGATTTTAGTAAAGCATTACGCTGACGCAAAACCTGATTATACTGCTGTAACATATAAGCATAAACTGGTTCTAACTGAATTAATAATCCATCAATCCAACTACGACGGGATTCTGGCGCACCTCTTACTAAGTCTAGATCCAGACTAGAAAATTGCACCGCGTTGAGTATGCCTAAGAAATCTACTTGACGACGGAGAATTTCTTTATTAAGTGCAGCAGTACGCCTACCTTGTTTACGCAGGGTTAAAGTTAGTTCTGCTGTTCCGTAGGCTCTTTCTACAGTAGCTTCAATTTGACCAGTATTACTGCCGTCTAAAACTAATTCTCGATCGCGAATAGCACGATGGCTTTTGAGAGTAGCCAGTAACTCCACTGCCTCTAAAAGATTAGACTTTCCTTGAGCATTATTCCCAACAACAATAGTTTTTGGAGATACAAACTTTACCTGCTGTTCAACGTAGTTACGAAATGACTGCAAGTGCAGGTTTTTTAGATACATCTAGGGTAGTTCTGAAAAGGAACGGATGAACACAGAGGTAAAGTGATGCCAGGATTTTATCACAAATGTTTCGGTTTCTACTCCATAAATAAGAGGAAAATACACCAATGGATAGATTGATCGACCAGACAAGCATTTGTTACATTTATTTACATAAAGAAACAAACGTATAAACGAAAGGAATTAACAAACATGGTTATTTTATTTTGTGTTTTAACTATTGGTTGGGTTGCTGCTGCTATCATCGGTACTCAGGCTTATTTTAGAGGTGAACAAACTAAGCCGATTCATGAGCGTAATCTTAGATCCGACTCTTTCGATCTACTAGCCAGATTATTCACAGGTAAAGAAACAGATCATGCTAATCGAGTTCCCGCTTTTGGATTAGATACCTACACTAGCCAAAATCTTCCTAAAGCTTAAGTTAATTAGCTATAAGCTTTTAATCGAGCAGAGATATAAACAACACACAACCCTAAAAGCTAGATAACGATTTTGTAACCGCAACCCAGCTTTCAGGGTTGTCATTTTTTGAGGTATTACTTTTTAATTTTTGAGTAGCTGGCTCAGAGCGATCGCTACTTGAAAGCAAGGTAATACTACTTACTTTCTATTCCGCAGTAGCTAATTCTGTGCTGCCACGAACACGACGACGAGTAAGAGTGTTAAATAACATTTGACCGACCGCTTTGATCAAATTACCCTCTAACTCTTGGAATAGCTTCATATTCATGCCAAAAGCAGCATTAGCTTCATCAACTATTCTTTCAGCAGTTGCCATGTCTATCTGTAGTTCATCTAAAGACTGACGATATTTGTTTTTAAAAGCCTTCTCATCAGAAATATCTGGAAACTCGTAGAAAGCTGTACCTGCACCATCATTGAGATTCATTGCTCTTTGCGCAATTTTCTTCAGGATTTGTCCTCCTGATAAATCTCCTAAGTAGCGAGTGTAAGAATGAGCTACTAAAAGCTCTGGAGCGGAATTAGCTACTTCTCTAATCCGTTCTACATAGGCTTGTCCTGCTGGTGAGATCGCAATTTCTTCACGCCAGTTAGAACCATAGTAGAAGCGTAAATCTTCTTCTAAACTTTGTTTCCGATTTAACAGAGGGAAATAAATTTTGCCTGCAACTGGGTGATCCTGCAATTTACCCATTTCCTCTTCCATTGCCGAATAGACAAAGTAGAGATTCATTACTAACTTACGATAGGATGCCTTTTCGACTACTCCTTTCAGAAAACACTTTACAAAACCAACGTTTTCCGCCATAGAATGGGACTTTTTTGTCCCCTCGCGTAACATAGCAGCTAAATTTACACTCATGCTAACTTTCCTGATTCTAAAGTTTAACTATCGATGTATTAATCGTTACAAAAAATTGTAAATCTGTCTAATTTGCCAGATTAAACTGATTTAATGGAAGTTTTTATTAAGAATTTTTACATAAATAGCTGAAAGCTCTGTCACAGCAATAAAAAGAGCAATTTGAAAGTTTCTATTATTGCCATTGATTTATATTAAGTTTAGTATAGTTTGAACTCACACTAATTAACATTTTGTAGTGTTCAATTCATCAAACTAAATTGAAAAGTTAAGAATCAGAATTTGAAGATGAAGTTTTCGCTTAATAATATGAAGTGTTTCAATAATGATTAAGTTATTACTATTGATCATAAGATATGATAATAAAACTTCACTGTACGTAAAAATTCTTACTTTAATTTACCGTATGGGTAAAAATTTCTTCTTGTCAATGAGAAATATCTAATTGGTTACAAATCTATAAGCATTATTGCTTATAATCAGTACAGGAATTCCTGTATAACTGATATTTATTAGTTTACATATTACAAAATAAAATAATCATACCTATATAGTCATGCCTCGAATACTTGTAATTGACGATGATCCCGCAATCTCTGAACTAGTCTCTATTAACCTGGAAATGGCTGGCTATGATGTCAATCAGGCAGAAGATGGTATAAAAGGTCAAGCTCTAGCCGTACAATTACAACCAGACTTAATCATGCTAGACCTGATGCTTCCTAAAGTCGATGGCTTTACGGTTTGTCAGCGATTACGTCGTGACGATCGAACTTCGGATATCCCTGTATTGATGTTAACCGCTCTCGGTCAAACACAAGACAAAGTAGAAGGATTTAATGCAGGTGCAGATGATTACCTAACTAAACCCTTTGAAGTAGAAGAAATGTTGGCTAGAGTTAGAGCCTTGCTTCGTCGTACCGATCGCATTCCGCAAGCAGCCAAGCATTCAGAAATTCTCAATTATGGACCTTTGACCTTAATTCCCGAAAGATTTGAGGCAATTTGGTTTGAGAGAACAGTTAAATTAACTCATTTAGAATTTGAGCTACTCCACTGTTTATTACAGCGTCATGGACAAACTGTTGCTCCTAGTGAAATTCTCAAAGAAGTATGGGGCTACGATCCCGATGATGATATCGAAACAATTCGGGTACATATCCGCCATCTGAGAACTAAATTAGAGCCAGATCCCCGTCATCCCCGCTATATCAAAACAGTATATGGTGCGGGTTACTGCCTAGAATTACCTAGTGGTGAGGAGATCGGCTTTGATATAGAAAAAGCAGCAGTTTGATATTAGTTCAGATTTAAAGTAGATAAAATAAAATTTTTGTTGAGCAATCGCTTTTTTTCCCTATTAATCATCAGGAATCAAAAGATAACGATCTGCTCAATCTTTTTTGCCAGCCAACAGCTATGAATTTAAAAGTTGACATCAAGGGACAAGGATTTCCCATTCTCTGTTTACATGGGCATCCTGGCTCTAGTCAAACCATGTCTGTATTCACTGACTATTTACAACCAAAATATCGAACTATTGCTCCCGATCTCAGGGGTTATGGCGATAGCAAAACTTCAGATAGCTTTCAAATGCAAGATCATCTAAACGATCTAGAAATGCTATTGGAACGATTAGAAGTAGATCGGTGCTTACTACTAGGATGGTCTTTAGGGGGTATTCTTGCCCTTGAGCTTGCTCTCAAATTTCCCCAGAAATTTAGGGGTATGATTTTGATTGCCTCTTCGGCATATCCTCGTAGTAGCCATCCACCCGTGCAATGGCAGGATTTATTATATACAGGGATCGCGGGGAGCATTAATTACGTAAAACCAGGGTGGCAGTGGAATATAGATACTTTTGGAAAGCGATCGCTATTCCGTTATTTACTTCAACAACAAACACCAACTGCTTACAACTATCTAGCTAAAGAAGGAGTCCCTGCTTATTTTAAAACATCTAAGGTTGCGGAACAGGCATTAAATAAGGCGATCGCTCAAAAGTACAACCGCCTAGAAGACATTAAGGATTTAAATCTACCTGTTCTCGTTTTAGCTGGTGCAGAAGACCGCCATATTACGGCAGCCTCTAGTCAAGAAACGGCTCAAAAGCTAAATAATTGCCAATGGAAATGTTATCCACAGACAGCACACTTGTTTCCTTGGGAAATTCCGACTCAAGTCTTGGAAGATATCAATAGATGGTTAAACAGTATTTTGCCTGAATCAAAGTAGATCGAAGCTAAAAGCTAATAGCTTTTGGCTAAGTTGATTAATATTGAGTACCCAAAATAGGAACTGGTTTAAATTGCAAGCTATCATTACCCTCGTCAAAGATAGTCAGTTGTTTAGGCTTACAACGCTTGATAGCCACTTTGATCCCCTGGGCTTGTTCATTGTTTAAATCCTCTATGTAGCCATTTTGAGCGGAGATCGCTTCTTGCTTACTTAAAAATGGACCAAAATAATAAGTACAGCGAGGATTATCTGTAGTAATTTCAGCCCAGTATGCTAATCCAATATAATCAACTATTTCAGTTAAAAATTTTTTCATGATTATTTCTTTTGCTCCTAAATGCAACCTAGATTTTGATTAAAGTAGTTTCTTTACTTCTTTTTATTTTTCTTTACATTTTAAAAAAAAGATTATCTCTATATAAGATAAAAACTCTAATTTAATTAGGGGAATACTTTTTTAGCTATCTTGCCTGGGCTTCAGTAGCTGTGATTGCCTTTGACGACTAATTTCGTATAGAGCGATCGCAGTAGCAACGGAGGCATTGAGACTAGGGGTTTTTCCTAAAAGTGGGATTGAGACGAGTTCGTCGCAACAGCGTTGAGTTAACAAACCGATGCCTTTTCCCTCTGAGCCTACGACCAATCCTATCGCACCTTGAAAATCAATTGTGTGTAACAGTTTACTACTTGCAGCCGTTGTACCATAAATCCAAAATTCTGCTTTTTTTAATTCTTCTATAGCTTGGGCGAGATTCACCACTCTAGCGATGGGCAAATGCTCTAATGCTCCTGCAGCTACCTTCATTACTGTAGATGTAACCCCAGATGCCCTTCGTTGGGGAATAACTAAACCTTGCATCCCCAAAGCCTCTGCTGTACGAATAATTGCACCTAAATTATGGGGATCTTCGATCCCATCAGCAATAACAATCACTGGTGATTTAGTTTTCGTTTTGGCCTGTTCAATCAGATCGGGCAATTCCCAATAAGAATAAGGCGCAGTTTGGGCTGCAATACCTTGATGATTTCCTCCTGATGTAAGTAAATCGAGGCGATGAGTTCCTACTTCGTCAATAACTGTGCCATTTTTTTTCGCTGTTTGCAGCAATGAATAAAACTGAGGAGTATAGCGTAACTTATTAGTAATCCAAAGACGATTTATTTGGCGATCGCCCTTGAGAGCTTCAATCACAGAATGACGACCATAAATTAAGTCTTCATTTCCTTTTTTATTATCTGAAGAAACAACTGGTAGCTGCTTAGATAAAGAATCAGCAGTCAGAGGTTTCTTGGTTATTTTTTGTTTCTGAGGTGGGTAATTTTTTCGCCCTTTTTTATTTCTAAAAGACGGCTGAGAATTTTTCATAATAAACAAGCTTAAACCTTAGTTTTCAGCTTTTTAATTTTCATAATAAATACAATGAGCAATAAAATAACAGACTACTGATTATTACTTAGGGTTAAAAATCTAATTTTTCCAATAAATCGCTTAAGCGATGAGGATCGGTTAAATAAAGATAACCAATTAAGGTTTCTAAACTAGTAGCTTGTTGATAGATTTGTAATGATAAGCGTCGAGGTTTTCCTGCAGCAGCATTTCGCCCACGACGCAAAATTTCTTTTTCTGAAGAAGTCAGATAAGGCTGAAGAATCTGTAAGTCATTGGCTTGAGTTTCCGCTCTTACTTTCTCTACAACTTGATTATGATAATTAGCTATCTTTTTGGGAGGCAGCAAATATTGAGTACGAACATAAAGCTCGTATACTACATCTCCCAAATAGGCTAAGGCAATTGGCGATAATTGTTCTATAGAAAAGTTTGCATCAAAATTTTCAGAGTTAGCTTGAAACCTAACTCTCGGAAAAATTGGAGCAGAAACAATCGATTCTTTATTGATTTGCTTTGGTTGTTTTTGGGGCAAGTTCACGTCTATGACGCTATTGTTTAATGTTTTCCAGCGCA
>JASJDI010000336.1 GCA_030065155.1 Xenococcaceae cyanobacterium MO_188.B29 | reverse complement strand
CTTCGAGTCAAAACCGAGTTAGAAGCCCTAAAAGATGTTTTGCAATGGTTTGAAACTGTTATATTTCCTTCATTACCCCAAAAAACTGGCTGGCAATGCGAAGTTGCTTTAGTTGAAGGCTTTACCAATGCTGTTCGCCATGCTCATTATGATTTACCTACTACTACTCCCATCGATTTAGAAGTTAAGTTATTTAATAATTTTCTCGAAATGAGAATTTGGGATCGAGGTAAACCTTTTGATTTAAAGGCAAAATTGAAAGCAAGCCCCGATCTTAGTAGTTCTCCTTTAGAAAAAGAAGGAGGCAGAGGACTGCAATTCATGAAAAGATTAACTGATGAAATGCAATACCTTAGCCTACCCAATCGTCGTAATTGTTTACTGATGAGGAAAAAATACTCTTCAGAAAAAACGAGCAAGCTAGATTTCTGCCAAAGCACGTTCAATTAAGCGATTTGCTAGGGTTTGTGTCCCTGTATGTTCGTAATAATTAGTAGTCATATCCAAAAAAGCAGCTATATAGTCTAACTTATTGTCGGAAAACTCAATAAACCCCTTGAATCCACTTAAAACTTTTTGGGGAGTTAAATCTTTTTCGCTCACAAAATTAGTCATCCATCCTTTAACTGAATCAAAACTGTTGCCAATAAAATCTAGTTGACTACCAGTATTATTGCCAGGTATCAACTTACTGACTCGACTAAAAGTTGGATTACTGGTTAGATCTTTAGGGCTAAGATTGCTAAGAGTAGATTCCGCTTTGAGAATAAAATCAGGTCCTAAGGGAATTAAACCATCTACACAAACTAGAGCAGCCATCCGCATCAAAGACTCTCCACTATATTCCCCTAGAGCAGCGACGAAATCACCGATGCTATCTCCAGGAATACCATTAATTTGACAAAAAGCAACCAACTCTACTACTAACTTAATACTTAGATCGATCGCTTGCGCTTTATCAGGATTAGGTGTAACTCGGTTTAACAAACCGCCAACTAGAGGAATTTTAGTGCCTACTTTATTAGCTAAAGCTGCTGTCCCCAAAGCACTATCTGCACGATCGACAGTTTGATAGAGCCACATTGCTCTTTGATAGCCTTGAGATTTATCATTATAAAGCCACACAGCGCGATCGCCAATCTGCTGGATCATCTCCTCATCAGTTTCTCCTGTTACCTCGCGGATAGTATTTTCAAAGCCGACAATATTTTGCCATTCCCCAGGAACAACAAAATCTAGAGATCGCAACATCATCACGGTAATGTTGTTAGTGGGTAACTCATTTACCAATTCAAAAATTGGTTTACTCATAAAATTTGCTCCTTGTTTGCATCAAATTAAGATCGGGAACATATCATTCAAAGCAGATGTCAACTTAATCGAGTTGAGACAAACCACGGAGATCGAACCTGCTTAACCAAGCTTCACGGTCTTCTTCTGTAAAGGAGCCATCACGAGAAAATACTTTGACTTGAAATCGATCGGCTACTAAAACTGCCGTTCCAGTTTTTCCTTGATTTACAGCAGGATAACCATCAATATCGTTTGAACTTTGCTTAAACTTATTAGCTGCACTAGGATTATTGAGGATATCAGAAATGGATAACACAGCGACTTCTTTGCCATTCTGTTTTAACTTTGCTTCAGCAAAACCTTTTTTCTCTTGAGTATAAACTCGCTCATATTCATTATTGCTAGCAGGGAAAAAACGATTGAAACTGCTACCAGACTTGGATTCAACAACTACTGCATTAGAGCCTTTAGTCGTGCTAGCTTGTTGAGCATCATCAAAGCGAGAAACAGACTGATCCCCACAGGAGGTTATCAATAATACAATTCCTAATAGAAATGTAATTAATATTTTACGTAAAGCAGTCATTTTTTTGAGTTCCTTCGATTACTTATTTAGGTTAAGTTTTAGATTAAGTAATTTGTGTCTACTTTATCAAGGCTTCAATAAAGATTTAGGAAAAATTAATTGAAACTTAAAGCGGTCTTTAACTATATTAGAACTTGTAGCTATCTTTATAGAAAAAGACAAAAAAAACAACAAAAAGATAAACTTGTCTAACTTCGGTAATGATATAACCGTTATTAAGAAAAAGAAATTAAGATTATTTTTTTGTTTTCTTCTTTACAATTAATTGTCCCTAACTATTTATAAATGAACTGAATATATTTATGAGAATTCTTATTTATTCTTACAACTACTATCCAGAACCGATTGGGATTGCTCCTTTAATGACTGAATTGGCAGAAGGAATGGTAAAAAGAGGTCATGAAGTTAGGGTATTAACCGCAATGCCTTGGTACCCAGAAGGAGAAATTCATCCTTTGTATAAGGGTAAGTTTTTTCTGACGGAGAAGATTAGGGGCGTAACAGTTCAACGTTCCTACATCTGGACAAGTAAAGAGCGTAATTTAAGAAATCGGATTGGCTTTGAATTTAGTTTTATGTTTTTCAGCTTAATTCAGGCACTTAAAGGATGGCGACCAGATGTAATCTTATTAACAGTGCCAGGTCTACCAGTATGCATTCCCGCAGCACTTTTGGGAGGAATTTATGGTTCACCAGTAATTCTTAATCTTCAAGATATCTTACCTGATGCAGCCGTCCATGTTGGTTTAATTAGTAATGAAAAATTAATTAAGGTACTCACAAATCTGGAAAGGTTTGCTTATAGAATTGCCACAAAAATCAGTGTAATTGCTGATGGGTTTACTAAAAATATAGTTGCTAAAGGAGTAGCACTAGAAAAGATAGTTGAAATCCCCAATTGGGTAGATATTAATTTTATACAACCCTTACCTAGGGAAAATAACTACTTTCGTCAAGTTAATAATTTAGAAGATAAGTTTGTTGTTTTATATTCAGGTAATATTGCGCTTACTCAAGGCTTAGAAACAGTAATCGAAGCTGCTACTTACCTAAAACATATTACTGATATTGCAGTTGTTATTGTAGGGGAGCAAAAAGCTTTAGCTAGATTACAAAATTATTGTTCTAAATGTGGAGCTTCTAATGTTCATCTTCTGCCATTTCAACCACGAGAAAAACTCCCTGAAATGTTAGCAGCAGCAGATGTAGGTTTAGTAGTGCAGAAAAAAAATGTACTTGATTTCAATATGCCTTCTAAAATCCAAGTACTCTTAGCTAGTGGAAGAGCCATTATTGCTTCAGTTCCAGCTACAGGAACAGCAGCTAGTGCTATTCATAAAAGTGGAGGGGGTATTGTAACTCCACCAGAAGATCCTCAATCTCTAGCAGCATCAGTAGAAGATTTATACAATCATCGGGATAAATTAATTAGATTAGGCAACAAGGGTAGAGCTTATGCTGAGCAAAATTATGCCTTTGAATCAGCTTTAGATAAATACGAACAATTATTTGCTTCTGTAGTCAGAGCGTAGCTTAGAATAAAAGTATAAGAAAAATTAATCTAGCTATAGTTAGATTACATTTTGCTAATAATTTTTTTAGTGATGAGCATATTTGAGCATGATCTGAATTGGGCAGCAATGCGTGACTGCGTATTAGACTGGTTGGCTAATAATGTTTCTAGTCATCGTTTGCAACACATCTTAGGAGTAGAGCAGATGTCTATTCATCTTGCTCGCTGTCATCAAATTGACGCAGACAAAGCAGCTAAGGCTGGCTTAATGCACGATCTCGCTAAATTTTTTCCTCCTGATAAATTGCTAGCAATTGCCCAAACAGAAGAACTTAGTATCGATCCAGTTTGTGCTAATCATCCCCATCTCCTTCATGCCGATGTTAGTGCAGTAATTGCTAGAAAAGAATTTGACATCAAAGATCCAGAAATATTAGAAGCCATTAGCAATCACACTTTGGGTTCATCTCCTATGAGTAAATTAAGTTGCGTGGTGTTTATCGCTGATGCTCTAGAGCCAAATAGAGGTGATAATCCTGAACTTAATTCTCTGCGCTTACTAGCTGAAAAGAATCTTTATAAAACCTTACAACAAACCTGTGATTATTCCTTAAGATATCTAATAGATAGAAAAAAAATTATTCATCCTCGCACTATATTGACACGCAACTGGGCATTAACAATGAGCAAAAAAAAAAGCTATAAATAGCTAGCAAAGCTAATGGAGAGTAACTTAAAGTAACCAAAATCTAAAATTTTAATGGGAAATTCAGAACAATACCAAATTAAGGAAATATACAAAGAACATAGATCTAATTCTGATTTATTTATAACTAGTGAACAATTGGCAAGAGCAATTGCTGAAGCTGCTGATGATAAAAAAGCTGCCAATATTGTTCTGCTGAAAGTGTCAGACGTATCTTATCTAGCAGACTATTTTGTGATCGCTACTGGATTTTCTAAAACTCAGATTAGAGCCATTTCAGAGGCGATCGAAGAGCAAATTCTTGAGCAATTTCAACAGAATCCTATTCGTGTAGAAGGAAAAACAGAAGGAAACTGGATTTTATTAGATTATGGAGATGTAATTGCTCATATATTTCTTCCTGAAGACAGAGAATACTATAATTTAGAAGCGTTTTGGGGTCACGCGGAACGCATCCACTTTTAAAATCGAGATAAGTATAGCAAAAATTATGAGGGAAACTAGTGTTAGCTTCTGCCCAGTTCCGCCAGAACAAAGACCAATAAATGAATATGAAGAGTTAAAAACTTCCTGGTTTTTTAGTTGGGGAACTTTACCATTAAGCACGTATATCAAGAAGTTAGTTTGGGTTGGGTTTTGGAGTTGGTTAATTGCAGCACCCATTGCTGCTGCTAGTTTTTCTCCTAGTAAATACCTAATTCGATTTATCTTGACCAGTATGGCAGGTACAGAAGTACTACTTGCTTTAGTACTAATTAGACTTTATTTAGGTTGGTCTTATGTTCACGACCGTCTGCAAAAAGACAGAATATTTTATGAGGAGTCTGGTTGGTATGATGGACAAACTTGGCTCAAACCAAGCACAATGATCGATCGCGATCGCTTAGTTGTTTTGTATGAAATTAAGCCTATTTTTATTCGTCTCCAAAAAACTTTCCTTACTTTAGCAGGATTGACATTAATTGGTAGTCTAATTTGGCTATTTCTGGGATAAACTCATCATACTCTTGTTTTGTAATTCAAAAACGAATGACCAGAGGAAAAAAAAATCAAGCACCAAAATTAGAAGTTCAGTTATTACGGGAAGGGATTATTGAATCCGTTCATCAAGTTGAAGCTACAGTTTGCGATCATCGAGGTCGTGTCTTATTAATAGCAGGCAATTGCGAAACCTCTGCTTTTATTCGTTCTGCCCTCAAACCTTTTCAAGCTCTAGCTGTAATTACCACAGGAACTTTAGAAAGATATGAGCTTACAGATAAAGATTTGGCTATTATTTGTAGCTCTCATAGAGGCACGCTGGAGCAATCACGACAGGTATTTAATATACTTTGGCATGCAGATATCGATCCAACTGCCCTTCAATGTCCCATACCAGATGGAAAAAGTAGTTCTCTAGAACATAATTGTTCAGGTAAGCATGCAGGAATGTTAGCAGTCTGTCAACAGCGCAATTGGCCTCTAAATACTTATGTACGTAATTCTAGCCCTGTGCAAAAATTAATTTTGCAGAAAATAGCCGAATTATTAGGTATGCCAGGAGAAGAATTTATCAGTGCCAGGGATGATTGTGGTGTTCCGACTTACTCCATGCAACTAAGACAAATAGCGTATCTTTATGCTCAACTAGCCTCTGGTAAAAGTTTAGATTTAGAAAGAATTGTCCGTGCTATGACTTATCATCCTGCTATGGTAGCTGGTAATGGTGCTTTTGATACTGAGTTAATGCGCCTAATGGAAGGGGAAATAGTTAGTAAATCAGGAGCAGAAGGAATACAGTGTATTGGTCGTGTCGGAGAAGGAATGGGTTTAGCTATCAAAGTAACTGATGGTTCAAAACGAGCTAAATGCGCTATCGCTATTCATCTTCTTAAACAAATGGGCTGGATTAGTCCTACTGTAGCTGAAACCCTGGCAGAAAAATTCATGAAATTAAGTGAATATAAGCGTTTACAATCAATTGGAGAATTAACGATGTTGTAAATTCAAAAAAAAATTGTAAATTACATAACTTTCCTGTTATAGTAGGAAAGGCGACGCGGGATAGAGCAGTCTGGTAGCTCGTCGGGCTCATAACCCGAAGGTCGGTGGTTCAAATCCGCCTCCCGCCATTTAAGTGATTTTCCAACACCAATGGTACAGTGATCTGGCTGTCTTGTTACAGTCTGGGCTCCCAATATCGACTTTGTCAGCTTATTGATTTTGGCTGTTTTTATCAATAGAACTCTTGCATAAGTCCGATAAACTTCGGTCTTGTTTGGGAAAAGGTTAAAGGTCAAAGGGAAAAGGAAGGTAAAAATAACCTTTTCCCCTTCCCCTGACTTCTGCAAGAAGTCTAATCTATATAGAGGTTGCTGAAAAAGTAATAGAAAAAAATTCCAAAAATCACCTTGTTTAAAAGATAAGTTTTTCTATGAAAAACTAGGCTTTAATATCAGCTTTGTCAATAGAATAATCAATC
>JASJDI010000335.1 GCA_030065155.1 Xenococcaceae cyanobacterium MO_188.B29 | reverse complement strand
TTCATGACTCTCGTTTCCTGTCTTTTTAAGCTATTGACAGATTTAATTTAGCGAGAGTTTTTCTTTTTGCTGTTCGCGATCGCAATTATTTAGACTTTTCAGACATCCTCTTAGATGTAAGTTTTAATGAAGATGCTTCTCGGATCTATAAAGATAATGATCCTGAGAATTTAGCTATTATTAGACACATAGCTTTAAATCTTTTGAAACAAGAAAAAACTCTCAAAGCGGGAGTAAAGAATAAGCGCAAGAATGCTGGATGGGACGAGAAATACTTACTTAAAGTTTTAACAAGCTAATTCGTTAACTTTAACTTGGCTCTACTTGATACTTTCTGACTATTTATTCAGTTGAAAACTGATATCGATCACCCTGTTTATTTTGAGTCATTAAAGTCAAAAAATAGCTCATTTGATGGGATTTATTGACCAGAGCGAGCACTCAAGAGTGATGTCACTTGTCATCACTAGACCTCTTGCATAAATAAATTCAAGGGAAGGTAAGACAAGGGAGAGTGGGGAGACAAGGTATACAAGGTAGAAAATTTCTTCCTTGTCCTCTTGGTCTTCCTTGTCCTCCTGGTCTTTCCTAACCGTTTAATTAAGACTTTTGCAAGAGGTCTACTCTTGAGTGTCAGGCTCAAACCTAATTCTGGCAGAAATTTCGGCGATAAGATGCGTTTCACCTACCCATTATGGTGTCATTGTCCGAACCACCATCGAGATAATCATTCTCTTCTCCCCCTCTCAAATTGTCATTGCCACTTCGCCCGTATAATATGTCATTGCTTCCCTCGCCCATCATGGTGTCATTACCCGAACCACCATCAAGATAATCATGACCAGATCGACCCCCAATCCAATCATTACCTGCGAGACCAGAGATAGTATCATCAAAAATTGTACCTCTGAGAAAGTCATTACCAGGAGTCCCTACAATTGGATCGGGAGTGGGATCTATAGTTATGTTAGGAATAAGTTGATTACTAGATTGCGTCATTGGAAGATATCCTTATATTTTAAGTTTTGCCAAGTATACTTGTAGTCTGACAATATTGCTAAAAGAGTACCAGGCAAAATGAGAAGTTAAGCAGACAACTTAAGCTCAACAACACTTCAAACTCCCTATGCCATAACCTAAGCACTTTTCAAGTCTTAAAAAATCTGGGAAGTCGATCGAAAGGCAATTTAAGCTTCAATTAGATTTAATATAGAAGTAGCATAAAAGCAATGGAGAAGCACATATAACCTATAACACGGTCTTTTTGTTCTAACGAACACAATCATGGCTAACTTACACCAAAGGTCAAAGCGTAAACGGGGAGTAATTCTCTCTCCCATTGGTTGGCAACGTCTCCAAGAAGCCCAAGAACAATCAGAAAGAGAAGCTAACCACAAACAGCCTTACACCCTAGAAAACTTGAATGAAATAACAGGACTCAGCCCTCATACCCTTACCAAAATACGTCGGCGCAAAAATTCTGTAGACAAGCGATCGCTAGAAGATTATTTTAGTGCTTTTAATCTGACCCTTACTCCCAGTGACTACCTTAAACCAACTTCGGCAACTCAAACTCAACAGGAAAAAGTAACTCCTATTCAACAAGACTGGGGAGAAGCCATCGATGTCTCTATCTTTTATGGACGCACTGAAGAGTTAGCCACTCTGGAAAAATGGATTGAGATCGATCGCTGTCGTTTAGTAGCAGTATTAGGCATGGGAGGAATCGGGAAAACAGCCTTAGCTGTCAAAATAGCCCAACAACTGCAAGAACAGTTTGAATATGTTATTTGGCGCAGTTTGCGTAATGCCCCTCCTTTAGAAACTCTTCTGGGTGAACTTATTCCTTTTTTATCGTCAGGGCAAGAAACTCAAACAGAAATTAAGCTACTGCTTCAGTACTTACGTTCTTCTCGTAGTTTGATAATTTTAGACAATGTAGAGACAATTTTACTGCTGGGAGAGTGCGCTGGACAATACCGAGTTGGTTACGAAAATTATGGTCAACTATTGAAGTTAATTGGGGAAACGGCTCATTCTAGTTGTTTAATTCTCACCAGTCGGGAAAAACCTGCTGAAGTGGCTGCCACAGAAGGAATAGAGCTATCGGTGCGCTCTCTACAATTAAAAGGCTCTCCTGAAGCTGCCCAAAAATTAATTCAAGCCAAGAGGCTATCTGGTTCAGAGGAACAGAAACAACAGTTATGCGGTCGCTATGGTAGTAATCCTTTGGCTTTAAAGATTGTAGCTACTTCAATCCAAGATTTATTTGACGGTGACATAGAGATATTTCTGGCTCAAGATACAGCAGTTTTTAACAGCATACAAAAACTTCTAGACCAACAATTTGAACGTCTCGCGCCTTTAGAGAAGACTATTATGTATTGGTTAGCAATTAATCGGGAATGGACGAGTATTGCTGAGTTATCAGAAGATATTGTGCCTGCTGTTTTTCGTGGAAATTTATTAGAAGCTCTAGAATCTTTAATTTGGCGAAGTCTGATTGAACAGCAAACTGGTAGTTATACCCAACAGCCAGTAGTTATGGAATATGTCACTGAGCGTTTAATTGAGAGAATAACAGAGGAAATCATTACTCAATCTCTGCATTTATTCTGTAGCCATGCTCTGATTAAAGCTCAAACTAAAAATTATCTCAGAAGCAGCCAAATAAATCTGATTCTGCAACCTATTGTTGACCAACTCCTCACTACTTACGGTAATAATCAAAGAATCGTCCAACAAATAACCGTAATTCTTGCCTCTTTACGTCAAAAAAGTTCTCGTCAACCAGGATATGCAGCTGGCAACCTGCTCAACCTTCTATGTCATCTCAATGTAGATTTAACAGGCTTTGACTTCTCCAACTTGCCAGTGTGGCAGGCATACTTACAAGAAACTCCCTTACCACAGGTTGATTTTTCTCACTCCGATTTATCTAAGTCATCATTTGCTCATATCTTTTTTGCGATGTGGGGAGTGGCATTTAATCCAGATGGACAAGTATTAGCAACGGGGAACTGGGATGGTCAAGTTTACCTTTGGGATGTGGAAAGTGGCAATCAACTGTTAATTTGTTCTGGACACACTGATAAAGTATGGTCAGTTGCCTTTCATCCCCAAGGACATCTGCTGGCTTCTGGCAGTGATGACCAAACGATTAAACTCTGGAATTCTCGCACGGGTAAATGTATTCGCACCTTCATAGGTCATACAGGCTGGGTACGTTCTCTCATTTTTGCTCCTACTGGGGAATGGTTCTTCAGTGGCAGTGGAGATCGGACAATTCGACAATGGGATGTTAATACAGGGCAATGCGTCCAAGTGTTCCAGGGACATACTGATAGCGTCTGGTCGATCGCTCTTTCTAGGGATGGTCGTTTGCTGGCTTCTGGTGGTGATGACCTCACTATTAAGCTGTGGTCAACGGCTACAGGGCGTTGTCTAAAAACTCTGAAAGGACACACGGACTGGATTCGAGCATTAGCCTTCGAGGGAGAAAAAAATATTCTTGCTAGTGGGAGTGTCGATCAAACTATTCGTCTGTGGGATGTTAATACTGGTAAAGGTATTCGTACTTTAGAGGGTCATACTAACCTAGTTACTGGGCTTATATTTATTTCTGGGCAGCATCTCCTTGCTAGTAGCGGTCAGGACAAGACAATTCGCCTCTGGAATTGGGAGACAGGTAAATGTGACAAAACTTTGTTAGGTCATACCAACACAATATCAAGCATAGCAACCAATCCCCAAGAAACCATTTTAGCAAGTGGGAGTAGCGACCAAACAACTCGGCTATGGTCATTGAGCCGTGGTGCTTGCATTAGGACAATCCAAGGAACAATTAACTGGATTTCCTCTGTGGCTTTTAGTCCTGATGGGAATCAAGTAGTAAGTGGTTCTCAAGATCGAGCCGTGAGAGTTTGGACACTTAGCACGGGAGATTGTCTTACCCTAAGAGGGCATCAAGATGTAGTTTACTCCGTTGCTTTTAGTCCAGATGGTCGTCTGATTGCCAGTGGTAGTGCGGACAATACAGTAAAGCTGTGGGACATTGGCTCAGGTCAAGAGATCGAGACTTTACGAGGACATACAGTACCAGTTTGCGCTGTGAAATTTAGTCCTGATGGCAGGATTTTAGCCAGTGCAAGTCACGAGTCAAATGTTTTGCTGTTGTGGAATGTCAAGACAGCTTCAGTGCTGAAAAGCTTGCCTAGTCGTTTTGTTTGGTCTGTGGCATTTAGTCCTAATGAAACACTTTTAGCAGTTGGTGCTTTTGATCAAGTGGTCAGATTATGGAATTTAGAAACAGAGAAATGTTGCCAAACCTTTAGAGGGCATACAGACTGGGCTTGGGCAGTTGCCATTAGTCCTGATGGTAGTATTCTAGCCAGTGGTAGCAACGATTGCACTGTGAGGCTATGGGATATGCGCACGGGAAAATGTCTCCACCTACTTGAAGGACATTTCGGTTGGATTTGGTCGGTTGCTTTTAGTCCCGACGGTCGTACCTTAGCCAGTGCTAGTACTGACTGCACCATTAAGCTTTGGGATGTCAGCACGGGAACTTGTCTTCTCACTCTCAAAGAGCATCACAGTTGGGTCGCGTCTGTGGCTTTTAGCCCCCAGGGTAAGATCTTGGCGAGTGGCAATGGTGATGGAACGATTAAATTATGGGATCGAAAAACAGGAATTTGCCGGCAAACCTGGAGAGTAGAACGGTTTTATGAAGGTATGAACATTAAGGGGGTTACAGGGTTAACAGAAGCACAGAAAGCAACGTTGTGTACCTTAGGTGCGATCACGCAGTGACAGCTTTGCTGATCGCGCAGTGACAGCTTTGCCGATCGCGCAGTGACAGCTTTGCCGATCGAAGATTAGGCTTTAAATAGGATAGTATGAGCGAGAATAATCTTGTCAGTTAAAAATATACATGCTCTGTGTTCATTAACTCAAGAACTTGCAACTATGCTTTCACATCTTTCTTTCAATGCCCGATCGTAATCGAGATAGCCTTGATAACTGACATGATAAACACCACGCCAAGCAAAATAAGGAATGAGTATTCCAGAATTTTCATGTCTTTGAGTAAATCGAGTCTGGCGATCGCCGATTGCTTCAAAGATAAATGAGTGACGGACTGAGAAGAGAAACGATGCTCCAAAATGACCCTGCCAGACAAAGGAATGAGGTGGCTCGATGGACAAAAATTTAGCATTGAGCCAATGTTGACCAAATTGTTTAACATCTTCCAAAAAACGAATAGTTGACCCAACCTCAAACTGAGCATGGGCTTCAAGCATAAAGGGATTCCAATCGGAATAGGCTTCAAAGTTCGTGACTTGCTCCCAGACAAGCTGTTGTGGAGCATTAATCACAACTTCAGTTGTCCATCCTTTCATTAAGGACATTTTCTGTGGAAAGCTTGAGTGATTAGATGTCATCAGTTGAACAATTTTGTTAAGAAAAATAGATCGATACAAATCAGCCTTTAAATACCATACAAAGATGTTAGCAATACTTTTGCTACTTAAAGTGCGATCTCGGCTTCGCTGAGGCGTAGATCGATCGCTTATCCCATCCACGACTCTGGAGGATAGACCTTGTCTTCGACAATCAACCACTCACCGTCGATAAGCTCCCATCTTTCGACAAATGGACACCAAACGCCATTATTGACGCACCCTACTCCTGCTGCCAGATAGGCGGTTTCACTGATTTTCACAGTTGTGAACTTTAGAGACAGAGTATATCCAGATGCCATCGAACCCTGTATAAAACTCTGTTCGATTTCTTCGCGACCACAAAAAACTCGTTCTGGGACAGCGAAGTGCGCCAGCCTAGCATTAGGCGCATAACAAGTAGTGACGAGAAGATGCCACTGAGCATTCTTGACAAACTCAGCAAATTTTTGGTTTTTTTGCCTAATAAGCTGCTCGGTATGGGACATAACGAATCTACCCATAATTAGAGAGTAGTGATATTTAAGAATGATTTTTGTGCAGTTGGAGTTATAGTCTCCCAAATGACTGTTGTACCCTGCTCAATTATGTAACTATCCCCAGATGTCAGAAGCTGCTCGGTGCAGGTTGCCACGTCTGTGATACGAACTCGACCTCGTAGGAAAGTTGCATGTTCGGTGAAGGGGAAGACTACACGGGCTTTTCCCTTGGTTGACTCAAAAATACCACCAATAATATTGTCGTTCACGTAGTCCAAGCGGATGAAGATCCGTACATCTCCTTCCAGAATTTCACCTCCTACAGCAGTAGGATCGATTTCTGTCAACTCGGAACGAGGAACTCTTAGCTTTTTCGGATAGTAAATGGGAGTTACAGAATTTGATTCTGGTTTGAGATTGTTATTGTCATTAATGTGAGCTAGCATAGCTAAAATTTCTCCTTTTTTCTACAACGAGTTAAGAAATTTCTCAACGATACAATTGAATTTTTCTGGATACTCCCAAAACATCATGTGCCCACCAAGCACTTCTGTTGTAGTGTTGGGGAAATGCTTCTCCATGTAAGGAACTGCTATATCTTTCCAGTATCTGCCAATGATATACAATGCTGGTAACGACGACTGATCTATCTGTTTAGCCTCATCAAAATAGTTGGAGAACA
>JASJDI010000334.1 GCA_030065155.1 Xenococcaceae cyanobacterium MO_188.B29 | reverse complement strand
CCAGGCGATCGCCTGTTAATCACTGATTGCGAACATCCAGGGATAATTGCGACTGTTAGCGAAATTTCTCGCCGTTTTGGGGTAGAAGTAGCTATTTGTCCTATTCTCGATACCCTCAACCAAGGCGATCCTGTAGCAGTGATTGAACAATATTTAACCCCTAAAACTCGTCTGGTGGTTTTGAGCCATTTGTTGTGGAATACAGGACAAGTTTTACCTTTAGCTGAAATTGTTCAACTTTGCCACAATTATACTCAGAGCGATCGCCCTATCCAAGTATTAGTTGATGCTGCTCAATCTGTTGGTTCTTTACCTTTAAACTTGGGGTCAATACAACCCGATTACTATGCTTTTACTGGTCATAAATGGTTGTGTGGTCCTGCGGGAGTAGGTGGACTCTATATTAGTCCAGAAGCATTTAGTCAGCTACAACCTACTTTTATTGGTTGGCGAGGAATAGATATAGATAAACAAGGACAGCCTCAAAACTGGAAAGGAAATGGTGAGAAATTTGAAGTAGCTACTTCTGCTTATCCAGAATATGAAGGCTTAAAGGCTGCGATCGCTACTCATCAACAATGGGGTAATTCTCTACAAAGATATCAACAAATTTGTCAGTTAAGTGCTTATCTCTGGTCAAGCTTAAATAAAATAGATAAAATTCATTGTCTGAAAAATACTCCTCCCGAAGCTGGGTTAGTTTCTTTTCAGGTTCAAGGTAATAACAATCACGGAAATTTGGTGACAACTTTGGAAAAACAAGGATTTCTCTTGAGAACTATCGCCAATCCCGATTGTATTCGTGCTTGTGTTCATTATTTTACTTTACCCGCGGAGATCGATCGTTTAGTTGCAGCAATAAAAAAGGCGATTGCCAACTAAATATTTTCAAATGAAATTAATCTCTTATCGACATAGAAAAATTTATATCTACAGTTAGACGCACTTAAATCACGAAGATTGGTATACTTAATGAAAATTAAATTATTATTAAATTATTATTGAATTTAAAAAAGCTATGGCTATTTTATGCTTTCAGCTTAAACAGAAATTTATAGGTACTCTGATAGTGCTTTCTTGCTTTACTACTGCTTGTGGTGAAAGTGTACAGGAATCATCTCAACCTCAGGCAATTTCAGTTAAGCTCGAAGAGATAGAAACTGATAATCTACAAGAGAGCGATCGCTTTGTGGGTACTTTAGAAGCAAGGCAAAGAGTAATCCTAGCATCACGAGTGGATGGTCGTATTCTCAATATTGCCGTTAGTGAAGGCGATCGGGTTAAGCAAGGGCAATTAATTATTCAGCTACAACAAACTAGAGAGCAAGAAGAAGTCAACTCTGCTGTATCTAATGTCAATATTCAAAGAGCTAATTTAGACAATGCTGAAGCATCATTAAGAGCAGTAGAAGCAGAAGTAGCCAGTGCAGAAGCAAACGTACAACAAGCTAAAGCTGACTTAAGGGAGCAAGAGGCAGAATTAGAATTGGCTAAAACCAATATAGAAAGAACTCAATTTCTAGTTGAAGAAGGAGCACAATCTAAGCAAACCTTAGACGATCGCACTCGCGATCTTAATGCAGCCATAGCACAACGAGACGCTCTCAAAGAAGCTCTCAATTCTAGTGAAAAAGCTCTCATAGCAGCAAAAGCTAGAGTAAGAGCATCAGTCTCAGCAGTAGATAGAGAAAAAGCTGCTCTCTCTCAGGCACAAGCACAAGTAGGAGTAGCTAGTCAAAATTTAGATTTTAATCGTATTACTGCCCCCATAGATGGCGTGGTGGGCGATATTGTGCCAAAAGTAGGCGATTATGTAGATACAGGAGATGAATTAACCACTATTACTCAAAATAATATTCTCGATCTCAATATTAGTGTTCCCATAGAAAGATTATCCCAACTAAAACTAGAATTACCAGTAGAAATTATTAATGCTCAAGAAAAGAATAATATTACTGGTAAGATTAGCTTTATTTCTCCCAGGGTTAATCGCAGTGAACAAACAATCTTAGCTAAAGCAACTTTTCCCAACAATGGCAGCCTCAAAGACGATCAGTTTGTTAGAGCTAGGATAATTTGGCAAGATGAGCCAGGAGTTTTAATTCCGACAGAAGCAGTTTCTCGTATTGGCGGACAAAATTTTGTGTTTGTAGCCGAAGAACAAACATCGGAAGATGGCAAGGCAATCCTCATCGCTAAGCAGAAAGCAGTTGTTTTAGGGGATATTCAAGGACAATCCTATCAAGTTATTTCTGGGGTTGAAGCAGGAGATAAATTAGTAGTTTCGGGTATTCTTAATCTGTCTGATGGTGTAACTATTACTGCTGAATCTCTAGCCATTAATAAGTAGTTCGGGAGTAGGGGCGAACGGCCGTTCGTCCCTACAGGGATTACCCCTATTCACAATTAATTATCAACAAAAAAATGCTATTGAGTATTTCTGATACTTTTATCAAGCGACCAGTTTTAACTACGGTTTGCTCTCTAATTATTATTATTGCGGGGGGAATTTGTATTCCCTTATTACCTATTGCTCAATTGCCTCAGATAGCACCAGTACAAGTGGAAGTGACATCTACCTATATTGGGGCTGATGCGGAGACAACGGAACAAAATGTTACCAGTATTATTGAGCGAGAAATTAATGGTGTGGAGGGTATGCGCTATATGTCCTCCAATACAGGAAATAACGGTGTAACTAATATTTCTGCTTCTTTTCCTGTGAGTATCGATCGCAATATTGCTCAAGTCAATGTACAAAATCGAGTTGCTCTAGCTGAACCCCAGTTACCGACGATAGTTCAGCAGACAGGAGTAACTGTACGCCAATCATCCCCAGACTTGTTGCTGGGGATTGCTTTTTTCTCGGAAGATAGTCAGTATGATGATTTATTTTTGAGTAATTATCTCGATCTTTATGTTGTCGATCAGGTGCAACGTATTGAAGGGGTAGGTAGAGCGCAAATTTTTGGCGAAAGACAATATGCTATGAGGATTTGGCTCGATCCAGATGCTTTGGCTGCTCGTAGCTTAACTTCTCAAGATGTAGTTAATGCTCTAGAAGAACAAAATATTCAAGTCGGGGCAGGGGCAGTTGGACAACAACCCGCACCAGAATCCCAAAGATTTGAGTTTACTCTCCGTGCTGTGGGTAGATTAGAAACAGCCAGTGAATTTGAAAATATGGTTATCGCCGTAGGCGATAATGGCAATCTAATTAAGCTCAGAGATGTGGGTAGGGCTGAATTAGGTGCAGAAAATTATGCTACTTCAGCTAAATATAGAGGTTCTCCTGCCGTTGGTTTAGGAATTTTTCAGCTTCCTGGTAGTAATGCTCTTGAAGTGGCTAATGGGGTAAAAATGAAAGTGGCAGAATTAGCTGAGGAGTTTCCCCCAGGGATGACTTACGATATTGCTTTGGATGCTACCCAGTTTGTGGAAGTTTCTCTGCGGGAAGTAGTTTGGACACTGGTACAAGCTATTAGTTTGGTTGTCCTAATTATTTTTATTTTCTTACAAGATTGGCGCACAACTCTAATTCCAGCGATCGCTATTCCTGTATCTTTGATTGGGGCGTTCGCTTTTATGATGGTTTTTGGCTTTCAGATTAATACCCTTACTTTGTTTGCCATGGTATTAGCGACGGGGGTAGTAGTAGACGATGGCATCGTTGTAGTTGAAGCAATTGCTACTAAAGTGGAACAGGGAATGAAGCCTCATATTGCTGCTAAGGATACCATGAATGAGTTGAGTGGGGCGGTAATTGCGACTTCTTTAGTTTTAATGGCAGTATTTGTCCCTGTTTCTTTCTTTCCAGGCTCGACAGGGGTCATTTTTAAACAATTTGCCCTGACTATTGTCTTTGCGATCGTTCTTTCTACTTTTAATGCTCTTACTTTCTCTCCCACCATGTCGGGGTTACTATTACGTCGTCGTCAGGAAGCTGGAGGAGCTTTAGGGTGGTTTTTTAAGAAGTTTAATCAGATTTTTGGTTGGATTACTGACAAATACACCAAAGCAATTACTTTTTTAACGAAAAAATATGTCAGACCATTTGTTTTATTGGGTTTTACTGCTTTAATTGCTTTTACCTATTTTCTCTATAATATTGTTCCCAGTGGTTTTGTTCCCGAAGAGGATCAAGGTTATTTCTTTACAATCGTACAAAGCCCTGATGGTGTTTCTCTCAACTACACCAATGAAATCATGGATCAAATTGGTGAAGAAATGAGTAAAGTTGAGGAAATAGAGGGCTATTTTACTCTGAGTGGTTTTGGCTTCCAGGGTAATGGTAGTAATCGCGGTTTTGTCTTTTCTAAGCTCAAACCTTGGTCGGAAAGAAAAGGGGAAGATCAATCAATCTATTCTATTCTTGGTCGCCTTAATGGCGCATTTCAGGAGATTATAGGAGCAAGAGCCTTTGCAGTTAACGCTCCCCCAGTGAGGGGTTTGAGTACTTTTGGTGGTTTTGAATTTCAATTACAAGACCGTCGTGGCGTACCTATTTCTGCTTTAGTCGAAAATGCCAATAAAATTATTGCTGCTGCTAATCAAAAACCAGAAATACAGGCTGCTTTTACGCAGTTTGCTGCTAATACACCACAAATAGAAGTAGAAGTTAACCGAGAAAGGGCTAAAGCTCTCAATATCGATGTAGATGATATATTTGCTAGTCTACAGACCTATTTAGGTTCTAGTTATGTCAACGATTTTATTTTGGGACAAAGACAGTATCGGGTCTATATTCAAGCTGAGGGAGATTACCGTTCTCATCCTGAAGATATTAGGAAACTCTATGTCCGTTCCCAAGACGGAAACATGATTCCTCTCAATAATTTAGTAACTCTAACAGAATTTACTGGCCCGCAAACTATTACTCGTTACAATCTATTCCGTTCAATTAATATCCAAGGTTCTCCTGCTCCTGGTTACAGTACAGGACAAGCAATTAAAGCTATGGAAGAAGTAGCAGCCGAAAATCTCTCCCCTGGCTTTGGCTATGAATGGACAGGAACAGCCTTAGAAGAAATTTCCTCTGGTGGTCAATCTCTAATTATCTTTGGTTTGGGTTTAGTTATGGCTTTTCTAGTCTTAGCAGCCCAGTACGAAAGCTATATCGACCCCATTATTATTATGCTTACTGTTCCCTTGGCAGTTTTAGGCGCGATCGCAGCTATTTGGCTTCGGGCTAATATATTCCAAGCTGGTAGTATTTGGCCCATCATTAACAATGATGTTTATTGTCAAGTTGCTCTAGTCATGCTGATTGGCTTAGCTAGTAAAAACGCGATTCTGATTGTGGAATACGCTAACCAACTACGAGAACAAGGTTTAAATATTACCCGTGCTGCTATCAAAGCTGGACAAGAACGTTTTCGTCCTATTCTCATGACAGCTATTTCTAGCCTAGTCGGTTTTTGGCCTTTGGTAGTTGCTACTGGTGCAGGGGCATCGAGTCGGTGGTCATTAGGTACCGCAGTATTCGGTGGTTTACTATTTGCTACAGTGTTAAGTCTGTTTTTAGTACCATCTCTTTATATCTTGATCAAGAATTTAGAGTCAATCTCTTTGAGTTCTAAAAATTCGGGAACTTCGGGAGATTCGGGAGCTTCTAATAATGGTTATAGCAAAACCGTGAATCCTGAGCAGTCCGAGAACGTAACACAAAATTACTAACAATTATTAATTTTGACTCTAATTCAAACTCAACCTTGGCAGCTTATTTATTTTGTGCTAAATGGATAAGCTTTTTTTATGCCAAAGATAAGAATATCTATCATCTGCTTGGTTTACAATTCGTTACAAAACAATTAATATAAACACATACATACAAAACCAACGCAATCATAAACACATGACAACCACATTACAACAGACCCAAAGCCAAAGTGCATGGGAAAGATTTTGTGAGTTCATCACCAGCACTAACAACCGGATCTACATCGGTTGGTTTGGCGGACTGATGATCCCTACCCTCCTCGCAGCAACTACTTGCTTCTTAATCGCATTTGTAGCAGCACCTCCCGTTGACATCGACGGAATTCGTGAACCCGTAGCCGGTTCTTTATTATACGGAAACAACATCATCTCTGGTGCGGTTGTACCTTCTAGTAACGCTATTGGTCTTCACTTCTACCCCATCTGGGAAGCAGCTTCCTTAGATGAGTGGTTATACAACGGTGGCCCTTACCAGTTGGTAATTTTCCACTTCTTGATCGGTGTATTCTGCTACATGGGTCGTCAGTGGGAACTATCCTTCCGTTTAGGAATGCGTCCTTGGATTTGCGTAGCTTACTCTGCACCTGTATCCGCAGCAACAGCAGTATTCCTCATCTATCCTTTAGGACAAGGTTCCTTCTCTGATGGAATGCCTTTAGGAATCAGTGGTACATTCAACTTCATGTTTGTGTTCCAAGCAGAGCACAACATCTTGATGCACCCCTTCCACATGTTAGGTGTAGCTGGTGTATTCGGTGGTTCTTTATTCTCCGCCATGCACGGTTCTTTGGTAACTTCCTCCTTAGTTCGTGAAACAACTGAATCCGAATCTCAAAACTACGGTTACAAGTTCGGACAAGAAGAAGAAACCTACAACATCGTAGCAGCACACGGATACTTTGGACGTTTAAT
>JASJDI010000039.1 GCA_030065155.1 Xenococcaceae cyanobacterium MO_188.B29 | reverse complement strand
CTTACGGGAAAATTCCAGTCTACTTCATCCGACTGCGGTACATAAGCCATTAACTGTTTTTTCTGAGCTTTTTGCACTGGTAAACCGCCAACCTGAATTTGTCCCTGGGTAGGCTTTAAAAATCCCATGATGGATTTAAATAAGGTAGATTTACCACTGCCGTTCGGTCCTACTAAAGCAGTGATAGTTCCTGGTTCTACAGTACAGTTAGCATTATAAAGAGCTAGTTTAGCATTGTTGTAGGTAACGCTGAGGTTATTGACGCTGATATCGAGGGTTTGAGTTGCTGTTGGCATAATCTTTTAATTACTAATTACTGATTACTGTTCACTGGTTGCTGGCTTTGCTACCCGCCAGCAAACCATTAGCAATAGTACGGGCATCATATTCGAGTAAATCTATAAAAGTGGGAACTGGCCCTTCTTCTGTCGAAAGGGAATCTACATAAAGGTTGCCCCCAAACCTTGCCCCTGTCGTTTTTGCCACTTGTTTCTGCCCTTCGTCGCTCACAGTAGTTTCGCAAAAAATAGTGGGTACATTATTGGCTTTCACTTCCTCAATTACACCCTGTATCTGCTTGGGAGTGAATTGCTGTTCGGCGTTAATGGGCCACATATAAATCTCTTTCATATCATAGTCGCGAGCGAGATATGAAAATGCTCCTTCGCAACTTACTAAATACCTTTGATTTTCTGGCACTTGGGTTAAATCTGCCTCTAGTTCTTCATCAATGGCTTTGAGCTTTTCGCTGTATGCGGATGCATTAGCATTATAAGTATCGGCATTGGCAGGATCTAGTTCTACAAAGGCTTGACGAATATTTTCCACGTAAACTAAAGCATTCTTAGGAGACATCCAGGCATGAGGGTTGGGTTTTTTAGCGTAAGGGCCTTCAGAAATCGGTATCGGCTCAATCCCCTCTGTCAACAATACGGTCGGAACATCTTTAACATTACCTAAAAACTGCTCGAACCAACGCTCTAAATCCATGCCGTTGTAAAGAATTAAGTCGGCATTTTGGGCTTTAACGATGTCGCTAGGTGTGGGTTCATAGCCGTGAATTTCCGCACCAATGCGAGTGATGGATTCTACCAATAACTTATCACCTGCGACATTTTGGGCAATGTCTGCTAAGACAGTAAAGGTAGTTAGAACTTTCTTTTTACCTTCGGTGTCTGCTGATGAGTCGGCAGCAACATTAGTGGTATCTGTATTATTTGATGTTGCTGTTGATGAAGTTCCTCCTTTCCCATTACAGCCAGCGATCCACATCCCTAGCGTTATGCTAAAGAAAAAGATAATGCCTCGCCTTAAAAAAGTTTCCGCCATAGAAAAATAAGTGACCTTGATTTCATAATCATATCACTTTTCTTTCATATTTATCTCATAATTGAGTTAATAGCGACTACTGGCTTAAGCTTTCTCGATCGAAAGAATGCAACTATGTATTCCCGATAGGGCAACGGCAAAAATAACATTCTTAACAAAAATACCCCACAAAATTGCTGAAGTAAATCCATAATATGACAGCTAAAATTGCTAGATTGCGGTATTTGACAGCATTTTCGGGAACATTTAAAGTCAAAGACCGATCAAAAGCCTCAAATGCTCCTTTAACTTGGGAAGTTACTGCCACTTCAATACTATAGTTACCGCGAATAGGTAACACTTGCTCAAATTCTAGATTGCCCTGAGAAGCTATCGCTTTTAAATTGAGTAATTCTGTTCCCTCGACAATGAGAAAATCCGAAGTAAACCAAGGAGTTTTGCTTGGTGTGAGGATACGAACCAGAACCTTTATCAGTACATTATCTGTACCTCGCAGATGTACAATATTAATGAATTTTATCGGTGGGCATTCTGACTAAGAGATTGATGGCTAACTCGCGCATTCTTTTGCTAAGTCGGCTTGAGTTCTTTGAGGTTTCCTTAGAGGCGTTCCGACTTCTTTCGGCGACGCTCGTCAATCTCATCACAGTTGCGGGACAGCGTCGGATTTGCACCGAACTTTCCCCTTTACTTCTAATGGCTGTTCCCCATTAGAACCGATTATTTAATTTTTATCGTAACCTGAATTAGATCGATCGAAACCAGAAATTTAACTGGATATTGCTAGAATTAGATAGACAATCGCTCTGAAGAAAAGGCTTTTGAACCATTAACTTTACGAAATCAGGATCGACAGAAGCAATCAGTTGTCTTGACCGTCTTGTTGAGCATTAGATGTAGCCGTCAAACCTGCTGCTACAGTTATTTTTTTAGCTTGTTCTGCTGCTGCTTCAGCTTTGGCTTCGGCGACAATATCACCAATTACTTCTCCCGTTTCGGCGATCGCTCCTTTAGTTTTTTCATATAAGCTAACACCACCTTTGATGGCTGCTTTGGCAAGGGGTTTGGCAAGAGGTAATACTGTCGGAGCAACAATTGCTACTCCAAATCCAATCGCTAGAGTTTTTAAGGGATGATTGATGTAAGCATTTTTAACTTGGTTGAGTAAAGAATTTCCTAATTGTTGCAGTTGTATTTGTGCCATATTGTTTAGTTTCTCCTCAAATTAGATTATTTTACTGGAAAGACCAGTAATTTTGTTCCTCCCACTGATGTTGTACCAGAGGACGAAGACTGTTAAGTCCAGCAGCGATCGCTGAACCATTATGAATTACCGTAGCGATTAGTGGGTTTAAGCCAACAGTAGAAGCCAAGCCCAAAGCCATTAAATTAGGAGCAACTACCAGTAATGTATTTTGCTCGATTAACTTTTTAGTTTCCTGAGCGATATTAAGGGCTTCAATTAGGCTAGTCAGATCGTTATTCATTAGCACCACATCAGCTATTTCCCTAGCAATATCTGACCCATTGGCAAAAGATACTGAAACATCCGCGTAAGCAAGAGCAACCGAATCATTCAACCCATCACCAACGAATGCCACTGTTTTACCAGCCAACTTCAAGTCACGAACGATCGCTGCTTTTTGTTCTGGAAAAGCTTGAGCATGAACTTGAGAAAGGGGGATATTTAATTCCTCTGCGACTATTTTAGCTCTTTGTTGGTTATCTCCTGTCAATAAATGAATTTCTTGACCATAAGCTTGCAGAGATTGAATCAAAGCAGAGCTTTCACTTCTTAGAGGATCGGCATATTGAATTACCCCTTGTAAGTTTCCGTCACAAGCAACATAGATTAAAGATAACCATTCTGAACTAGTAGATTTTTGCTCTAGATGGCAACTATGACGCAAAGGAAAAGACTCTGTTTCTAAGCATTCTAAACCGATCCCCTCTTGAACTAAAAAGCGATCGCTACCGACTAAAACTTCTTGGGATTCGACAACTGCACGAATACCCAAACCAACTTCATAGTCCCAATGTTGGCGACGGGGAATATTTAGATTTTGGCTTTGAGCATAATTAGTAATTGCCTCAGCTACAGGATGAGTAATTCTTTGTTCAGCAGCAGCAGCTAAAGTTAACACTTGTTCTGCTGACATTCTACCTGGTATGGGTTGAATGCCCACCACCGTTAATTTTCCTTGAGTTAAAGTTCCCGTTTTATCAAAGACAACAGTATCTACTTCTGCTAATTGTTCTATGGTTCTTCCACTACGTACTAAAATACCGTGACGGGTGTTATGATTTAATGCGCCTAAAAATGCTGTCGGCATAGAAACACGAATACCTGTCACGAAATCCAAGGTGAGGATCGAAGCTGCTCTGGCGGGTTCTTTAGTAATACCTAAAACAACACTAGCCATGACTAGGGAAGGTAAGATTAACTTATCTGCTAGCTGGGCTGCGTAATTTGCCATGCGAGTATCGTGGACTGGGGCATTTTGTAATAGTTCAATACTGGCAGCAGCACGAGTTTTGTTTCCTACCCTGTCGGCACGAATGTAAATTTGCCCAGAACGAACTAGAGTTGAAGCATATACAACTGTTCCCACTTGAGCAACAATGGGCATGGATTCCCCTGTAAGTTGCTGTTGGTCAATGGTGGCTAAACCTTGAAGTACTTCTCCATCTACAGGGATTTGTTCCCCAGGATAGACAATTACTGTTTCTCCTGGTTGTACTAGATCGCTTTTTATTTGTAGCGGTTTTCCTTCTTTTAATACCCAAGCAAAATGTCCAATAGCATCAAGAAGATCGGCTGTTTTAGTTTCTGTAGAACGAGCAGTACGATCGCGAATTACATCTCCTAGTTCGTGGAGAGTAATTACTAAAGCAGGAGTGACTATTTTTCCTTGCCAATAACTCAAACTCAATGCCAAAAAGTCCAAGCAATCAATATTCAGTCGGCGATCGCCAAACAGACTTTGACTGGCTTTTTTCACTATCGGTAAGGTTACAGCTACTAGACTACCAAGGGCAATGGGTCGCAACCAAATCAGTTGTCTTTGGCTACTTAACCAACTAACGATGATAGTAAAGACAGGTAAGGCTAAACTCGACCAATGTTCGATTTCTGAAGTCTGATTTTTGGTTGATTGGTTGGGAATTGAATTAGTTGTAGCTTGTTTTTGAATCAGACTCGTTAAACTAGAGGCAATTTCTGTCAGTGAAGAACTCGAATGGCGATAATGGATCGCGATCGAAGCTGCCAGACAATTAATTCTCACACTGATAATCTCAGGTTGATTTAAGAGAAATTGTTGAAGATTAGCTCCGTAGTCAGAGTCATCTTTTAAACGGTCAATGCGAAATCTAGCTCTACCTGGAATATGATGAACTACACAAGACAGAGGTCGATCGACTTCAATTTTTTGGGTCTCAATTATAGATAGAGAATCGCTCACATAAGTTATCCTTGGTTGTTGATACTGTTTTTGCTTCTTTTTAGCTTTTTTACTCGATTTTTTTGCCTTTTTCTGGGACTTTTTTTTCTTTGTCATTGATGACTAACAACTCACACAACAACTTGACTTTCTTGCCGAACAGTATTGACAATATTCATCAAACGTATACCCAAGTCCCAATCAGATAGACCTTGATTATCATAATTAATCGCGATCGAAGCTGCTGCACGATTAACCCGCACCTGTTTAACATATTCATCTGTTTTTAAAGCCTGTTGTAAACGATGGGCAAAATCCCGATCACCTACTAACTGAGGCATCCGTAAACGAACTCTTCCTGGCACAGCATGAGCAATGGCATAACCTTGGAGATTAATCTCTGCTGTTTCCGTTGCTTCTGGAGTAGAAGAATTGTTACTTGAATTATTACTTGCACTTAGTACTGGAGGTTGTTCTTGTTTAAGTTTGGTAAACATTTGACGACCTAAACTTGCCACCAATAAGTTTACTAGCAAGGCATTTGCTCCTCGTAGTTTAAACTGACTTGTGACTAATACACCAATCGCCACGGGGAGAATCATTTCGATCTCTCCATGTTCTTTTAAAAATGCTCCAATTTGAGAGGTGGCATCTTCTGGAGAAAGGTTACTGAGATTATTAGTTGCAGTTGTAGCTGTCATGGCTGTAATTTAGTCCTACTCTATTAAGTTAAGAACAAATTGGCTTTTGGTAAATGAAATCTTAAGAAGATTTATTTTATTGAGAAACTTCTCAATTTATTGAGAAGCGATCGACTACTAATATAAAATACCTTATGAGCTTTCAATGGGAAAGAAGTTTGGGAAAACTAGCACGTTTCGTTATTTAAATCATCGTCTCCTTTTGGTAACTATTCTCTGTTCCCTTGAATACTAAAATTAAAAATTGAGAGCAATCCCGAGTCATTAGTGAAAATAACTATTAATAAGTATCGAAACAAGATTATACCATTGATTAAAAATTTCTCTTTCATGGTGTGTTGACATTTGTAACTCAAATGTGATGCGCAGGATTTTCCTTTATCAACTCTTTATTTATTCTGCCGATATATTCAAAGAAGCTTAAAATCTTATTCGACATTATTTTCTAATCTAGAAGAAATAAGAATAAGGGTGTGAGTTATGAAGGTGCGATGGAAAAAGTTTTTGCTCAGGACGAGTGTTTGGTTAATAGCTGAAATTTCTCTCAGTTGTTTAGGAATGGATGATCTGGCTGATTATAGTGAATTTGTTTTTGAAAGAAACTTTATCTTCCTTTCTAATTAATGGATTGATAAAATTATTTTTGTCAGAGATTTATTTAGTAACACCTACTTATTAATTGATATGAGTGTGAATAACTCGACAACAATCTTCCACAGAAGCCCTTTCTTCCATCGCTGCAACTAGGGCATCATAAGCTGGTTGATTTTTCTCGATTAAACTACTTGCTTGTAGTTGCGCCCAACGTTCTTTTTGCTGATAAACTGTTTCTGGCAATCCCGCCATATTCAATACTGCTCTAACTTGACTACGATCTTCTCCTCCTCCTTCTGCATTACCATATACTAGATTTTCGGCTGCAATTCCTGCCATCCAAACTGTACAAAATCGCTCTAAAGTTAAACGCATTTCTCCTAAATTAAGGGGTTTTTCTTCTAATGCCTTGGTATCAAACTCTACTCCACCTAATCCCTGTTTTCCTTGCTTAAAAGCTTCCCAAGCAGTCAAAGTATAACCAGTAATAGGAATACCCAAAAAATAAGCAGTTAAAAAATGTCCCGCTTCATGATGAATAACTCTTTGACGTTGTTGTCGTGAAGCGAAAATATCTAACAGAAGAGTAACACCTTTCCCTTCCCAACTAAGAGTATCCACGGTAGCTAAACCCATAATGCCAAAAGTGGCTGCTGCGGGGACATAGGGAGAAATATGAAATAAAGGACTTAATAAAGAAGAAAAAGTCATTATAAAAACCCCGATCGCGATTAAATTTAAGGCAGTCTGTTGCATATTATCTTCATTTTCTTAATATCTCTTAATAAAGATAGTAGCGAACATTCGTTAATTAGCCAAAAGAGAAGAGCAATATCTACCTCATAATAATGCTTTCACTTTGTATAATTGACATTGATTTGCTAGATAAAACATTGCAACTGAATCTATGCCCAACGCTGAAATTATTGGATTAGGAAGATCGGGGATTGCTGCTGCCAGACTACTAAAACAAGATGACTGGAATGTAACTCTAAGTGATACTGCCACAGCAGAAAGTATCGCCCAGCGTTCCAATGGTAGCGAATTAGAAGCATCGATAAACAAGTTAAGTGCAGAAGGAATTACTATTAAATTAGGTCACAGCTTAAATATCACTTCAGCAAAATCACCAGATTTGATTGTAGTTAGTCCTGGTGTGCCTTGGGATATCCCTATTTTAGTAACAGCAAGACAACAAAACATAGACACTATTGGTGAGATTGAATTAGCTTGGCGTTATCTGAGATCTATTCCTTGGATTGGCATTACTGGAACTAATGGTAAAACAACTACAACAGCTTTAATCGCTGCAATTTTTAAGATGGCTGGTGTTAATGCTCCTGCTTGTGGCAATATTGGTTATGCAGCTTGTGAATTAGGATTAGAGAAGGATAAGTCTTTAGATTGGATTGTCGCAGAATTAAGTAGCTATCAAATTGAGGCTTCTATTGAACTTCAACCCAAGATTGGCATATGGACTACTTTTACTGCCGATCATCTCAGTCGCCACAAAACTCTAGCTCATTATTCCGAGATTAAAGCTTCCTTGATCGATCGCAGCCAACACAAGATATTAAATGGAGACGATCCTTATCTACGTCAAATGGAAGTAGGACAATGGCAAAATGTTTACAGGACTAGTGTGAGAGGAAAAGAGCAATTAGTTTGCTCTCCAGATCAAGGAGTTTATATAGAAGATGCTTGGATAGTTGCTATGGGAGAGTTGATTTGTCCCCTATCTCTATTTAAAATGTCAGGAGTGCACAATCAGCAAAACCTATTGATGGCAGTAGCAGCAGCTAAATTAGCAGGAATAGAAAAAAGCGCGATCGCTCAAGCTATTGCTTCTTTCCCTGGAGTACCCCACCGTTTAGAGTATATTCGCACTTACCAAGGAATTGATTTTATCAATGATAGTAAAGCTACTAACTATGATGCAGCAGAAGTTGGTTTAGCTTCTGTTAATGCTCCTGTGATTTTAATTGCTGGTGGTGAAGCTAAAGAGGGAGATGATACTCAATGGATTGAACAAATCAAAGCCAAAGCAGCTAAAGTCCTGTTAATTGGAGAAGCTGGGGATATCTTTGCTCAAAGATTTTCTCAGTGCCATTACAACTCCTACGAAATTGTGGGAACTATGGACAACGCTGTAACTCGCTCGCTCGAAGTAGCCAAAGCCTATCAGGCTAAAGTAGTCTTGTTATCTCCTGCTTGTGCCAGTTTCGATCAATATCAAAGTTTTGAACATCGTGGAGATCATTTTCGTCAACTTTGTCAACAGCTTTAAAGTAGAAGGGTAGGGAAAAGGGAAAAGGGAAAAGGGAAAAGGTTTTTCTTATTAAGAAACAATTTGGTGAGGGCGACCTCGTGTCGTTTGACGGCACTTGGGAATGCGCCTAAACCCGAAGGGTTATGTATCTAGCTATTTTCTCGATTGAGTATCAATTATCAACAGCCATAACCAACCTAAAAAAGAGCCAAGGGCATAATGAGGAAAATCCCACCAGACAAAAGAACTACCTAATAGTAATCTCCAAATAAGTGAAGAACGAATTGAGATAGGAACTAAAGAGAACCATAGTTGAGAAACTTCGATCGCGCAAGTAACTAGAAATACACACAATGGAATAGTAACAATAGCTTTTTTTCTGGGAAAGAACCAAAAGAAAAATAAGCACCAAAAAATTTCATATAAAATATCTCCTGAGTAATCATTGACCCACTCTTGGGCTACTCCTGTATAGACTTTAGAGAACAAACCTAAAGGAGTAATAATCAACAGAGAAATAATAATTAGTATCCGTCTTCGATCGAGACTCATACTAAATCCTGTTCGCAAATATTATTTATCGGTCATGTAAGTCAGAAGTCAGAAGTCAGAAGTCAGAAGGTATAAAATTCTAAAAGAGGGAATAGTTATTTTCTATTCCCTTAAAAAAATTAATTAGCAACTATTTCAGGGGTTTTTGCTTCAGTACCGATTTCACTATTTACTTCGTAAAAGGAAGTTACTGGAGCTTTAACGAACAAATGTGCCATTTCTTGCATAATAGCTTTATAGGCTTCAGAGACATTTTCTTGCATATTGCCTATTTCATCCCACATGATAATAGCAATACCTTCATCTGTTCCTGGTTTTTGGAGTAGGTATGCACCTTTAAATCCTCGATCGTAGGTGGAAACAGCCTTTTCATATAATCTTTGAGCTTCGGCAAATTTCCCTGGTTTAAATTCACCTATCGCGACGTAAGCATATTTATGTTTAAGAAAATCAAGAAATTCAGACATAGTTATGTTTTCTCCTCAAATACTCAGAATTCTTGTATAAATTTGAATTGAAATTTCTCCGTTAGTTAACCAATAACTCTTTATAGTTATAAAACTCTAAAGCTTAATCAGTTTTTAACTTCTTGAGTTAACTAATGTCTCAATTTCTGTCAATTTGTTGGGTAGATTAGCTGTTAAAACTTCTGTACCTGTCTCAGTTATTAAGACATCATCTTCGATGCGGATTCCTCTGACATCGCCAAATTGAGCTAACTTGTCCCAATTAATTACCCCTCGATATCGATCGCGGAAAGAAGGATTATTTAAAATAGCAGGGACTTGATAGAATCCTGGTTCGATCGTCACAACCATTCCCGAACGTAGAGGACGATCTAATCTAAGATAACCTAAACCAAAGCGATCGCTCCTAGTTCTTCCTGGTTCATAACCTGCTAAATCACCTAAGTCTTCCATATCATGGACATCTAAGCCTAAAATATGACCAATACCATGGGGGAAAAATAAAGCATGGGCATCCATTTCGACTAAATCAGCAGGATTACCTTTTAAAATACCTAAATCTACTAATCCTTCAGCTATTATCTTGGCTGCCAGTAAATGAATATCTCGATATTCTACTCCTGGGCGCATATTGGCAATACAAGTATCATGAGCAATTAAGACTAGGTTATAAATATCTCTTTGGGTAGGGGAAAATTTACCTGAAACAGCCCAAGTTCGGGTTATATCTGAAGCCCAACCCAAAGATGTTTCTGCCCCAACATCAGCTAAGATTAAATCTTCTGGTTGTAAAGCATGATGATATTCTTCGTTGTGCAGTACTTCCCCGTGGACTGTAACGATACTATTATAAGAAGTGGTCATATTGTGAGCAAAAATTACCCCTTCCATTGCCCCTCTAACTTCTGCTTCGGTTTTGGCGGTAGCCGTTGCTCTCATTCCTGCTTTATGGGCTTCTACTGCTACAGTTGCAGATTTTTTTAGTTCCCTTATGGCTTCTGCGTCGTGGCACAAACGTAAAGTAACGATCGCTTTAATTAAGTCCACATCTTGTTCTTTTGCTTGCTGGGGATAGGGAACATTACGCTGGAGTATCTGACACTGTTGTTGATAAGTCTTGCTATCTTGGACTGCTATAGTAACTGTATTAGCTGTCTTACTAGCTAACTCAGTCAAGGGATAAGCTCTATCTGCTCCAATGATGGTAGCAATTTGGGAACGTGTAAGCTCTTCTCCATGCCAAAGTGAAGCTTCTGGAGGAGCATCATCCATAAATAATTCTAGTTTTCCCGCTTCTAATCTAATGGCAGCATTTACAAGCGGTAAGCCAGCAAAATAAAGAAAATGACTGCTAGCACGAAAAGGAAAAGTATTAGCAGGAAAATTTCTTGATATATATCCACCAGACCATAAAATAGCTGGAGTTTCTGTTAATTCAGCTAGACGCTTTCTTCTGTGTTGTAGAGTAGTAGAGAGGGTTTGACTTACGGTGGGTGTCTGCATCGCTAATTATTATCAAAACTAATTTGAATTATTTACTTTTAATCATGCAACCTCATTATTGGTCGATCGATCGATTACCTGGATTACCAGAGAAAGAACAAAAATTGTTACGAAATTTGGGTATTACTACGACTAAACATTTACTGAATCAAGCTTCTACTCCTCAAGCCAAACAAACTTTAGCAAATTCCCTAGAAATACACATTAAATATGTTAACAAATGGGTAGCTTTAGCTGATTTAGCCTCTATTCCTAGTGTTGGTTGTCAATACTGCGGACTTCTACTCCACGCTGGTATTGCTTCTGTAAAACAACTAGCTCAAACTCCTATTCATCGATTACACCCCCACATCATGCGTCTTCACGTTTCAACTATGCAAAGAAAGGATTTGTGTCCCTCGGTAGAGATGGTGAAACAGTGGATTAAAGAAGCGCAGTTACTAAACCTATCACAATAGTGATCGATCAATTTTGACATGCTTGGATTTGTTTTAAGATCATCCTCTCAACTTGTAGAGCTTATACCATTTCTCAAAAATAGCTAGATATTTGGTTTCCAGACTACCAGCGATCGCAATCTTTAGCTTTTTCCCCAAAATAAAGCTACACATCCAACTGTTGTAACTAAGCTTTCTGAAAAATTGTTTTTCATGATTTTTTTTAAAGTTTTTAAATCATCTTCATTGTTAGTAAAAATTCCTTTTTGATTATAAATTTTCATGAGACCATTAGCTAGAATATTTGGTTTAATTCCTTGACTTAGAATCGTAGAACCAAAAACAATTCCTTGAGGGTTAAGTAACGGTTTAATGTTTTTAAAGATAATTTCTTTAGTTGACATCGTACCTGGTAAACAATGAAGTAAATAATTCAAGCCGATAGAATCAAAACCTCGCTCTTCAAAATGAATTGGTTCGAGAACATTTACTCTTTTAGTAATTGGTTTATGGCGTTTAATCCGCTGAGAAGTTTTTTTTAAACAATTCGGATTTAAATCCATTAAAAACAAGCGAGGTTGATTATTAGGAAACTGACAATGATCTAGGAAAAATCCAGTTCCTACACCTATGTCGAGATGGTTTGCTGATATATTCTCGTTATAGAGTTTTAAAAGATGGGACGAAGGGCATTCCCAAATAAACTGATTAGAAATTGATAGAACCCATAAGTCGTATATTAGTAAGGTCAGACTATTATAAATAGCTTGTCCTGCATCTATTTGTTTTTTAGTAATTTTGCTCATACAAGTCTAATAATTTAGATACAGATTATCCAAGACTACGAATCGCTTCTAATAAACCCTTAGCTTTGTTTAGTGTTTCCTGGTATTCTTTTTCTGGTTCAGAGTCAGCTACCAAACCAGCACCAGCTTGAACAGAAACTAGATGCTGATTATTCTGATGGGGACGCACAATCATAGTACGAATAGTAATAGCACTATTTAGCTGTCCTTCAAAATCATAATAGCCATACACTCCAGAATAAGGTCCTCTTCGTTCTGGTTCTAACTCGTTAATAATTTCCATTGCCCGAATTTTGGGCGCACCACTAACTGTACCAGCAGGAAAACAGGCTTTAAGTAAATCCCAAGCAGTCTTATCTGCTTCTAGTTCCCCCACTACGTTGCTAACAATGTGCATTACATGGGAATAACGTTCGATTACCATCATCTGATCTACTGTCACGCTACCTTTAACACAAACCCGTCCAAGATCGTTGCGTCCGAGATCCACTAACATAACGTGTTCAGCAATTTCTTTGGGGTCAGCGAGTAAATCCTCAGCAAAGGCTCGATCTTCTGTAGTTGTTTGCCCTCTGGGTCTTGTTCCTGCGATCGGTCTTAGAGTTGCTTTAATTTTATCATCCTCTTTTTCCGCTTTAACCATAACTTCGGGAGATGAACCAATAAGCTGCCAATCTTTAAACTGGCAGTATGCCATATAAGGCGAAGGATTAATGATACGGAGGGAACGATAGAGGTTAAAGGGATGACCAGTATATGTTGTCGATAATTTTTGGGAAAGAACGACTTGAAAAATATCTCCCGCCAGAATATAGTCTTTAGCTTTGTTTACATTTTCACAAAAAGCTGCTGACGATGTGTTGCTGTTGAAAGTTAAGTGAGCTTGATTTTCTTGAGCAATTTTCTCCTTACTGTGCCATTCTAGAGGTTGGGCTTCTACAGGTAAGGGTAATTGCAGTTTTAGTACTAGTTTGTTGACACGATCGCAGGCTAACTCGTAGGCTTGTTTTAAGTTTGTCGCTGGGTCTCTCAGATCGGCATAAGCGATCGCCCAAATTTTTCGTTTAACTTGGTCAAAAATAATTAAATTATCTATCTGCATCCATATGCCATCAGGTAAATCGGCTTCTGTGGCATCATATACTGACACCCTAGGTTCAATCCAACGAATTAATTCATAGCCCCAAACTCCAAATAAACCACCAATACCTGAAGGTAATTGAGGTAAATGGACTGGCTTAATAGACTCAAGACATTGCGCCAAAATATCAAAAGGATTTCCCTGAAATTTGGCGATAGAATTGTCACGAAGGGTTTGAGTTGTATTTTCTCCTCTGGCTTCTAATACCCACATTGGATCACAGCCAAGAAAACTATAACGACCTAAATTTTCTCCCCCCTCTACTGACTCGAAGAGAAAACTATAGGGTTGACCGAGACAAACCTTATACCAAGAGGAAACAGGGGTTTCTAAATCTGCGACTAACTCTTGATAGACAGGAATAAAGTTTCCTTGAGTAGCTAAGTCAGAAAATTGAGCAAAAGTAGGGAAAAGCATGATTTAGTTACAGAATCAGAAAAGAGGAATTAACTCGCGTTAAATAACTTTATAGGGGCAGTTTACTAACTGCCCCTACAGATAAGTATTAATAATTAACGTTACTAAAACTACACTTCGTAAGGAGTTTTACCAGAGAATTTTAGAGTTACTGGATTGGGATTATCGCCAATTTTTCTGTCTTTTTTGCCTTCAAATGGGCGACCTTCATTAACCTTTTCAGGGAAGACTCCATCTGCTGGATGCAGATATTGAGTTTCACCGCTAGGATATACACGGTAAATTTTGTAGTCTTGAATTCTGGGTTTAAATTTAGTTCTTAATTGAGTTCCTAAAGCCAAACACTGCTCTTTGCGAGCTAAATAAAGGAGATTTTCTCCTGCATTCATAATTGCTGCGCCACCAGTGGGCATTTCAAAAACTTGTTCTTTAGAACTTGTCCAGGTAATTGCGTATTTTTCTTCTACCTCTGCTTTAGTAAGCAAACCGCCAGTGCTGCCACCAAACTTAGGCATTTGTCCAGTAAGTTCTTCTGCCATATTTTTTGATCTCTCTCAAAGGTATATTTTTACATATGTATCGAATGCTATCACTGAGATAGTCTCGATTTCATCGCTCTGTCAAGAACTGTAACAGTTTGTTAGTTTTTGCTTTGGGAAAGCTGAAGGGGAATAGTAAAGTGAAACACACTACCCTGGTTTTTCCCTGCCGATTCCGCCCAAATTTCCCCTCCCCAATTATTAACAATTTGTCGGCAAATAGCTAAACCTAAGCCTGTTCCTCCTGCACTACGACGTAATGCGCCTTCTTCTTGATAAAAGCGATCGAACACTTTCTCTAAACGATTAGGTTCGATACCTCTACCAGTATCAGCTATGATTACTTCTAAATTATTCCCCTTTTTTAGCTGAACATTAATAGTAATCTTGCCGTCAGAACTAGTAAATTTACAGGCGTTATCTAATAATTTGGCGAGTACTTCGACTAACCATTCTCCATCTACTTCGATCAGAGGTAATTCAGAAGTAGTCAGATTAACAATTTGAGGCAGTTCTTGTTTGTTTCTGCGCGCCCGCACATTACTTACTGCTAGATCGATACATTCTGATAAAGATAGAAGTTCTGGGTGCCATTCTATTCTTCCGCTTTCTAGTTGAGAAAGGGTTAAAAAGTCTTGTACCAGTTTACGCATTCTGTCCGCATCAGCTAAAGCCGTATTGAGCATTACTTGACGTAATTCTGGAGACATATCAGGTTCGCTGGCTAAACTTTCTAAGCAAACTTGAATAGTAGACAATGGGGTACGTAATTCATGTCCAGTAATAGCTACTAGATTAGAACGAGTACGATCTAAAGCTTCTAGCTGTTCATTCAGTTCTTCGAGATTAGCATAGGCTTCTGCTTGAATTAGTGCCACTCCCACTTGAGTAGCGATCGCATTTACTAAAGCAACATCTTCTTCTTTCCACACCAAAGGATTTTCTTGACAATGATGCAGTTCCATCATCCCTAAAATACGGTCTTGATAGAGAACTGGTACTAATAACCAAGAAGAAATCGAACAGGTTTTTACTAAGTTTTGTAAATATTTTTGTTCTTCATTAGTTGAGGTCTCATCTGTAATACGCGGGTCTCGATCGGTATTGTCAATAGTCAGGGCTTCTCTCAGTTCGACTACTTCTTCAAACAGAGGATTATCTTTCAGTTGCCAAGTTTTTCCTTTCAGCGAATCAATACCAGGACTAAGGAATTCGTGTTTGATCGTAGCTATAGCATCATCTTCGCTACAGCGATAGACCAGACAGCGACACACTTCTAACCCTTCTCCTAGTTGTTGAACAACTACTCGCAAAATTTCCTCCGTATCAAGAGATCTTCTAATCGCTGTGGTAATAGAATTAATTAGATGTTCTCTTTCTTGTTTGAGGGCAAGAGATTTGTTGGCTTTGAGTAGTTTGTATTGACCAACTTGCAGATAGTTAAGCAAGCGTTGCACAAAAGGATCGGGATTAATTACAGGTGATTCTGGTACTTTTGTGCCTTGGGAAGTCACCGTTACACCGCCGTAAAACGAACGGGGCGTATAAACTTCTGAGGAGACCTCAGAAGACAGCCCCTCCGCTGCCTGCGGTGACCGGTTTTCCCCGGTCGAGCTAAAATCTCCCAAATAAGTTTGACAGGCTTCGTTAATTTTCCCTTTTAATTCTGGTCGATAGACTAGAATCCGCTTCAGCATTATTTCTGCAGCATCAACACAGACTTGTCGATCGAAAGTCCAAATACCTTCAAAACGCCTACTACCATCCATGGCTGAATTCTTTCTATCCTCAGAAGATAAGGCTGTTTTTTCTTGACAAAATAGGCAACTAGCATAGCTATTACTAATAATTACTAAATGCCATTCTTGAGCTAGAGCGTCTGTTGGTTCAAAGGCGATGGTTTCATAAACATCAGAACTGTTTTTGAAATCTGTTTCTGGTGCTGCTAGAACATATACTTGCGATGTTTTGCTGGCAATACGTCGATAACGATGAGCTTCCTGACGATAAAAACGCTCTCGTTGAAAGCTAGCGATTACCAGGGGAATATCTGAACTAGCTAATACCAAGTCTTCCATGGCGTGAGATAACGCTGTCAGAGACGATTTAAAGTACATTTGTGGTCGCCAACTCTGATGAGATTGCAGGAGTTGAGCTACCACAGATTTAGAGATACTCATCTATAGTTTTTTTAGTTACCAACAAAAATTCTACCTGTAATATCTACACTGAGGAAGCAAGACTTGCGTCTGAACTACTATCAGCTATTTTCCTACACAGTTATTGAGTATAGTATTATCTGCTTTTACTTTTCTTAACAGTTTAATTTCTCCCAGGAATATCCTCATAACTTTACAGAGATTGTTTTTAATATTAAGTATAATTACTAATGTCTTAACTTTAGTAAAATAGTCTATCTATATACTAAATTCGTCCACATTTCTTTATTTATTTACGTAATAGAATCTATGCTAAATAATTTTGCTAATCCTTTAACCTGGATAGGAACAGCTTTAGTTTTAAGTGTCACTACTTCAGTCAAGGCTATGGAAGTAAAAGTATCTCCTAATGCTCCCCAGTTAGGAGATACTATTTCGATACTTTTGACTACAGAAAACCCTGAATCTAAACCAACAGTAACTATAGGGGAAACTGAATACCCCGTTTTTTCTCTTGGCGATCGCTACCGTGCTTTAGTCCCTACCTCTCCCCTCGATAAACCAGGAAAAGTAACGGTTCATATTAAAGGCGATGGACAAACGAAAAATATCGGTGTGTGGATCAAAAATCGCACCTTTCCTACTCAAAGAATTAGGCTAACAGGCAAAGCCAACAGTTCTGCAACTCAAACAGAAATAGACAAAGTAGCTGCTTTTAGAAAGCTAGTTACACCTGAAAAACTATGGAACGGAGAATTTGTTAGACCCAATGAAGGTACTGTCTCTACAGTATTTGGTATGCGCCGTTACTATAATGGTGTCTTTGCCGAAAATTACTATCACAAGGGAGTCGATTATTCTGGTAGTGAGGGGTCAACGGTGGTTGCCCCCGCAGCAGGAAAAATTAGCTTAGTGGGAAAAGAAGAAGAAGGTTTTAGGGTTCATGGGAATACTGTTGGCATCGATCATGGTCAAGGAGTAGTAAGTTTGTTTCTGCACCTCAAAGACATTAATGTTAAAGAAGGGGATATGGTTCAAGCTGGTCAAGCAATTGGTACAGTAGGGGCGACTGGGGCATCTACGGGACCTCACTTACATTGGGGTGTGTATGTTCACGGAGTCGCAGTAGACCCAGTACCCTGGAGATTCAGTGAAATTGACTAAAAAGTAAATATAAAGTAAAAATTTCTGCTATAAACGTGTCGTTTTTGTTTTCTTGAGGAATGATTATGTTATCTCTTAAATGGAGATGACGTAAAAATACTTTTTATCTGAGCTATGGGGATTAAAGAAATAGTTGATCAGGCTTTACAAGATGGCTATTTAACGCCAAGTATGGAAGCAGAAGTAGGGCGCATCTGTGATACGGCAGCGGAATTGTCAGTAGAAGAGTATATGGCTTTAGATAAGCTTATGGGTTCTCTACTAACGGGAGAAGTAGTTGCTGTACCCCGCAAACAATTTATCAATGTCATGGAAGAATTAGTCCTTAGTGAAGCAATTACTCGCGTAGCGGAAATAGAGCAAGCCAGCGATACCTCCCTAGATGTGGGAGATATCGCTGCTTATGCTCTCAATCGCTTACCTCCCCTTTATGCGACGACGGAAGAAGGTGCTAACTATCAACGCCAGCGAGCTAGGAAAGAATTACAAAATATAATTAATGAACAGGTCAATGAAGCGATCGCTCGTTATCTCGATCGACCTGAATTTTTCCCTGAAAGGCGAGCCATCAGCACGAGCAAGGAAAATCCTGGTGTTGCTTCTCAACTTAGCACCCTACTTAAAGATTATGCTCCTGAATATGAGCCAAAATCTCTATAAAAGATTGAATTTAGATCTACTTGTCATAAAATTAAGGGAACTTACTCAACTAAAATTAGGTCTAAAAAAAATGAAACCTATATTTTTGTTGGTAAGTTCATGAGTCAATCTCTTACTGTATCATGGTCAAGAGTTGAGGTGGCCGATACTCAAAATTTGCTAGTGTCTCCGGAAAAACTCTCTAACTATGATCTTATCCTGCGTTGTCAACAAGAAGCGCAGCCAGATCGTGTTGCCTTTGCTGAACTATTACGAAGATACCAATCTCATGTTGACAGATTGTTATATCATCTAGCTCCAGATTGGGAAGAAAGGGCAGATTTATCCCAAGAGGTTTGGATCAGAGTTTATCGTAATATTAAGCGTCTCAATGAGCCTGCAAAGTTTCGTGGTTGGCTAAGCAGAATTACGACCAACTTGTTTTACGATGAATTACGGAAGCGAAAGAGAGTAGCAGAACCTTTATCTTTAGATGCTCCTCGTCAAATGAAAGATGGAGAAGCTACTTGGGAGCTACCTTCTGGCGATCCTAGCCCCAGTGATAATTTGACAACGCGAGAATTTTACGACCAGCTAAAAAAAGCAATTTACGAACTACCAGAATCTTTTCGGACAACGATTGTGTTGCGAGAAATTGAGGGTCTAGCTTACGAAGAAATTGCCGAAATGACAGGTGTCTCTTTAGGTACAGTCAAATCGAGAATTGCTAGAGCAAGATTAAAATTACAATCGATCTTGCAAAACTATCTAGAAGAACAGTAAATTGTTATTTAAGACAGCAAATTTTTAACTAGAGAATTATTGATTATTAACCAAAGTTTTTGCCGTTGTCGTCTAAAGCTTATTTAATCAAAACTTAGTGGTGATGCCAAGATGACATCTAATTATGATGATTTCGATTTAAAACCAAAATATGACCGATTTGAAAGAGATTTTACTGTTCCAGAGCAAGATTTCTCTGATTGGGACGACAATGAGATGGATGACCTCAGGCTTGATTGCTTTGAGTTGTTAAGTGCTTATTTAGATGGCGAAGTGAATGCAGAAGAACGCCAACAAGTTCAGTATTGGCTAGATAATGACCCTGAGATCAAACAACAATATCTTCAGTTAAGCCAATTGCATCATGGAATCCGAAACATTCCTGCTCCTGAGAAACCTATTTCTGCTCAACAGCTGTCGAAACAAGTCTTTCGGAGTGTAGACCGTAATCAACGCCAACGCAAGGTAGTTCTTTGGGGAGGGGGAGCGATCGCTGCTCTAGTAGTGGCTACTATCTCTAATTTATTTACTGGTAGTAGCAATGTCCCTGTTTTTAGATTAGCAGAATCTGCCGAGCAAGAAAAAGCATCTCAACCAATTACGTTGGCGATTGCTGTCAATGAACCGGCGATAAAAATCCCTAAAGCTGCTGTATCGCCAACTAGGGAACAGGTATTAGAAAATAAACAAAAACAATAATTATTTACTATAAATTACTACTCCAGTATCTTGAATTAAGGAGAGTTCCCTGGAGTTTTTCAATTTTCGCTAAGTTCATTAAATAAATCCAGGCTTTTTCTAAAAAATCATCAGCAAGATTGTAAACAAGAACTTGTTGACGATAATATTCGTTTAATTCGGGCGATCGATCTGGATGATAATCTTCTAGTTCATCTAAACTAGTCAAAATAGAATTATTGGCAAAAGTGAGTAAATAACCTTCAATTTTTTTGTCGCCTTCTGTCAGAGCAGGATAGCCTAAAGATAAATGATATAACTGTCCTTTAACATAAGCTTGAGTTTCTCGGATGGTCTTACCCGCACAATAACGTAGGTAGTTTCTTTCTCCTGGTTTAAGAGTTCCGTAAACAAAGACGTTGGTTTTTTCTATATTTAACATCTTAATTGCTTTCCTTCAAGAAAACATTTTATGCTGATTATTTTGGCTATCTTCTCGATTTTTTAAAACTTTCTTACATATTTTTTCAGTTAATCCACCTAGAATAATTGTAGAGAAGTTATTATGACCTACTAACTATACCTACTAACTATATAGTGCAGCCAAATCTTTTTTTTGCTTTGGAACAGATAATTGAGCGCCAGCCTTTGACCGTTACTCCTGATACTCCTTTAGCTGAGGTGGTTAATCTGATGCAGCATAGAGGTAATAGCTGTAGGGTAGATAGTTCCGAGGATACTGCTGCAAGCAATAGTAGTTGTGTTTTGATTGTCGAAAATAATCGCCTATTGGGCATTTTTACCGAGCGGGATCTAGTTAAGCTAATTGCTACAGAAACCCATTTGGAAGTAGCAATTAAAAGCGTCATGACTCAAGACGTGACCGCGTTAACTTATACTGGTTCGGAGGATATTTTTATTGCTTTAAATCTATTGCGATCGCATCGCATTCGCCATCTTCCCATCGTAGACTCTGACAATAACTTATTGGGTTTGACTACGGTGAAAAATCTGCGCCAAAAGCTGCAACCGATCGATATGATGAAGTGGCGTAAGGTTGCCGAGATTATGGAGACACGAGTAATTCACGCTCATCCCCATGATTCTGTAAGGCACGTAGCTAGATTGATGGTAGAAGATAGCATTAGCTGTGTAGCAATTGGCGAAACCGATCTGGAGACAAATTTAGTGCGACCTTTAGGCATCATTACCGAACGAGATATCGTTCAGTTTCAAAGCCTCAATTTGGATTTAGAACAGCCAGCGCGAAATGTTATGAGCGCGCCATTATTTCTAGTTAGTCCCGATGATACTCTCTGGTCGGTACACCAGCAAATGCAGCAACGTCGAATAAGACGTTTATTAGTAGGTGGCACGCAGGGAGAACTAGCAGGAATTGTTACTCAAACTAGCTTGTTACAGGTATTCGATCCCGCCGAAATGTATGGAGTAATTGAATCGCTTCAGCAACAGGTTTGCCAGTTAGAGTTGGCACAGATGCAATTACTGGAAAACCGTCAGGCAGAATTAGAACGGGAAGTAAAAGAACGCACCTCTGCTTTAAGAATTGCCAACCAACAAGGACGGGCGATCGCCGAACTCGGTCAATATGCCTTGGCAACTGTCGATTTAGCACTGATTCTACAACGGGCAGTTTATTTGGTGACAGATACATTAGAAGTTGAATACTGCAAAATATTAAAACTGCTGCCCAATGACACCCTGTTTTTAGAAGCGGGAGTAGGCTGGCAACCTGGTTTAGTCGGAACTGCTATTTTGAGTCTAGAAGAAAGCTCTCAGGCTGGCTATACTTTGCAACATTCTCAGCCAGTAGTGGTGGAGGATCTGCATGAGGAGACTCGCTTTAATGGTTCTCAGTTACTCATCGACCATGGCGTAATTAGTGGGATGAGCATTATTATTGTTGATAGAGGTAGACCTTACGGGGTTTTGGGGACGCATACCACTCAACATCGTCTATTTACTCAAGATGATGTAAATTTTATTCAGGCGATCGCCAATATTATCGCCCAAGCCAACGAACGTTTACAGGCGGAAACAGAATTAAAAGCTAGCGAACAGAAATTTGATAGTATTCTTAGTTCTCTCAAAGATATAGTTTGGTCAGCTGATGCTCGAACTTTGAAGCTAATTTACGTCAATCAAGCTGCCGAAAACATCTATGGTCGTTCGGTGGCGGAGTTTTACCAAAATGAAAACCTCTGGCTGGAGGTAGTTCATCCCGAAGATCGCGATCGCGTCAGCGATTTACCCCATCAGACGATCGAACGGGGTAGTTACGAACTAGAATATCGTATCGTGCGTCCCAATGGTGAAATCCGCTGGCTTTTAGACCGTGCTAATATTACCTATGATGCGGACAATAGACCGCTACGTCTAGATGGTAACTCTACAGATATTACCCAACGCAAACAAGCAGAAGCTTTACTTGAAGAAAGCCAAAAACGTTATGACCTAGCAGTTCGCGGTTCTAGCACTGGCTTATGGGATTGGAATGTTTTAACCGATGAAGTATATTACGCGCCTCGGTTCAAAGAAATAATTGGCTATAAAAATGCGGAAATGCCAAATACCTTTGAAGCCTGGTCGTCAAAATTGCATCCTGAAGATCGAGAACGAGTTTTTACAGCTGTTCAAAACCATTTAGAAAATCGCACCCCCTACAATGTAGAATATCGTTTGCAAAAAAAGAATCGGCAATACTGCTGGGTACAGACTCGCGGACAGGCTATCTGGAACGAACAAGGGGAAGCAATTCGGATGGCGGGTTCGATCGCCGATATCGGCGATCGCAAACGTCGAGAAGACATTCTCAAAGATATTGCTTCGGGGATGTCAGTGGATGTGGGGGAAAACTTTTTACCGTCTTTGGTAGACTATTTAACTAAAATTCTTCAAGTTGATTTTGCTTTTGTTGGTAAATATAAGCCCCAAACTAAAAAAATTCAAACTTTAGCTATCCGCGATCGAGGTCAAATTCTGGTTGATTTTGAATACGATCTAGCTGGCACTCCTTGCGAGCAGGTAATTAAACAAAAGCTCTGTATTTATTCGCAAAATGTCGCCCAACTATTTCCTGACGATCTATTTCTTGAAGAAATGGGAGCGAAAAGCTATGCAGGAACGACTATTTTAAACTCCAACGGTCGGGCTTTTGGCATTATTTCCATTATCGATCGCCAACCGTTTAATGATGTTGTTCTTGTGAAAGAAGTCTTAAAGATTTTTGCCTCTCGCCTCACCACAGAATTAGAACGCCAGCAAGTAGAAGCAGAAAACCGCGAACAAGCAGCATTACTCGATGTCGCCACCGACGCGATTATGGTTCGGGGCTTAGATAACCAACTGTTGTTTTGGAACAAAGGGGCAGAGAAGCTATATGGTTGGACGCAACAAGAAGCTTTAAAGAAAGATGCCACCGAACTTTTATATCATACCTCTCTCAATAGGTTGAGTGAAATACAGCAAGCTGTTAGAAAAAACGGGGAATGGCAGGGTGAGCTACAGCAAATTACTAAAACAGGTCGGGAAATTATCGTTGAAAGTCGTTGGACGCTGGTAAAAGATGAGGCAGGCGAACCTAAGTCTTATTTAGTAGTCAATACGGACATCACCGAGCAACAACAGTTAGAGAAGCAATTTCTGCGCACACAACGCTTAGAAAGCTTGGGAACGCTGGCTGGTGGTATCGCTCACGACCTCAATAATATTCTCGCTCCCATTCTTGGCTTTGCCAAACTTCTACCCCTCAAACTACCCGACGTAGACGAACAAACTCAGGGCTTTTTTAAAATCATGGAAACCAACGCCCAACGGGGAACAGCTTTAGTTAAGCAGATCTTGACTTTCTCGCGGGGTTTGGAAGGAGAAAAAGGCATCGTCCAAATTCGCCATTTAATTAACGAGATCGGGCAGATCATCTCTGAAACTTTTCCCAAAGCCATCGAACTAAACATTGATGCACCCAAAACTCTTTGGACGGTCAACGCAGATGTTAATCAACTCCATCAAGTATTGATGAATCTTTGTGTCAATGCCCGCGATGCTATGCCCGATGGGGGAAAATTAATTATTAAAGCGGAAAACTTTACCGTCGATCGAGAATATGCCCGTTTACATCTCGATGCTGAATTAGGCTCATATGTCAAAATTACCGTTACCGATACAGGGATAGGTATTGCGGAAGAAATTATCGATCGCATTTTTGAGCCGTTTTTTACTACCAAAGAAATCGGACACGGTACGGGTTTGGGTTTGTCTACAGCCATTGGCATTGTTAAAAATTATGGTGGTTTTATAGAGGTCATCAGCGACAGAAAAAATAAAGGTACAGAATTCCAGGTCTTTTTACCAGCTAGCGATACCGTAGATGAAAAAGCGATCGCTAACGAAGAGATTATTAGAGGTAATGGAGAATTGATTTTGATAGTGGATGATGAAAGCTCAATTTTGGAAGTTACCAGAGCCATCTTAGAAACCTACAACTACCAAGTTTTAACTGCTGCTAACGGCATTGAAGCAGTAGCTACCTATGCCAAAAACAAAGACTCGATCGCTTTGGTAATTATGGACATTATGATGCCTGGAATGGACGGCAAAACTGCGATCCACATCCTCAAACAGATCGATTCAGCAGTCAAGATTATTGCCGTTAGTGGTCTGATTACTAATCAAGAAATTATTAACGAATTAGACAACGAGGTTATAGCGTTTCTATCCAAACCCCATACTAATGAAGAACTGTTGGAAACGGTCTATGAGATTGTTAGTAGGTGATGGTTATTGGAAACCAAAACCAATAGGTAAAGAACAACTGATAATTAAAATCTATAATACATTTATAAAAAAGAGCGATCGCCAGATTTTGAAAATTTGCTTCCCAATACTGTTCGGATAAGCATAATTTATTCTCCCCCTGCTCCCCTGCTCTCACAAGGGTAGGTTTTTAACAAAGAGGCGAGTGCTTACTATAATCTGAACGAAAAAATCAGCATTTCTCCCTTGTCTTCCTTGTCCTCCTTGTCTCCCTCTCTTGGTCGGCTTGCTTGCTTGTGAGGAAACCTCACCGAGTTCCGACCGCTTATCTTGATTTTAAGCTTAAATGTAAAAAGTCTACCCTTGTAAGGCTCCCCTGCTTCCTCCGCTCCCCCTGCTTTCCCAACCCAGCAACTTTTCTTAACCGAACAGTATTTAGGTACTACTAGCAAGAATCATATTAATTTCACGAAAATATATGACAGAGATCATATTGCTAATTAGAACTACTTTATATATGCGAAGAAAGACAGTCATCAAAGCCAACTTGATGCCTATCTATCTACATCTAGATATAGCTTTACAAACTTGGGTTAGGACATATAAACCTTATGCCGTACTGCTATATCTCTCATAAACTATTGCTTGCCAATATTAGATTCTTGCCAAAAAGTTTTTAATTTAAATAGCTCTTTGGTATTAATCTGCATATATTTTTAAAGATTCAACAGATAAAGAAAAATTCAAAAGACCATAAGATAAACGAATTTTCTCCGCAGCATTTACTTTTAATGGATAAGTGATTAATAATAAAATTTCCAAACTAAGAATAAAAAAAATAGATAATTTGTGTTTTTTGTTAAGTGGTTGTAGTCTTTTATTAGGAAAAAGATAATCAAGACGTTGTTTTTGTTTCTTACTTCGTATTTTTTTAGTAAGATTTATTTTTAAAAATGACATATTCTTTTTGATAGCAAGAAAATACTTTTGTATTTAATTGTATTGCTTATTTTTTTATTGAATTTTATAAATTATGTATTTATGATCGCGATATAAAGTTGTTAAAAAACTGCAAGAAAATTTATTTTCTCTTTCAGCAACTACATGGGTAAGATCGTAATCTGTATCTAACTGTTGCAATAATTGACAGCGATCGCCCTTTTTTTCATACACTTGACTTGCTAACATTACTCTGTCATACCATTCAATTACTTCAGTATCTTTATAGGGATGAGATTTTTTATTTATAAAAATAGGGACTCCCGTATACAGTCTAAATTTTTGTAGCTGTTGAGAATTAGGAGGAACTAAATAAGTATCTTTTGGTTGTTTATTTGCCTTGACAAAATTCAGCATAGCAGTGCTTTCTCCTTTATATTGGAAGAGAGCAATTTGCCGATCGATCCCCTGAACTGTTAGAGCCGATATAATAACTAAACTAATTCCAATTAATCCACGTTTAATAGCAGATTGTTTTCTCAATAATTTAGTAATAAAAGATACGAGCCCAGCAATAATAATAGCGGTTGATATTGGTACTAAAAAGACAGATAAACGCCAAGGAGCAATAAAACCAATTAGGTCGTTATCTAAAGTTATTTGTAAAATTGTTAAATAAAAAGCTGTTATAAAAGGAATTAGTAATATCCTCAATAAAGATGTATTTCTTATTAAATATAAGCCAGTGATCGTCACTAAAGATTGTAGATGAGCAGTACCCGTTGCTAACCAAACTTCTGGAACAGAATGATGGGAAATTCTAAAATTGACAATAATATCCATTGCCTCTTCTTTAATTGCGGGAGTAGTTGCAGGAAAAGTAAAATACATATAACTAAAAATTGGCAGTACTAAAAGTAAAGAAAGAAAACCAATAGCGATCGCTTTTTTCGGGTTTTGGAGAAAAACCAAGAGAACATAAGATAAGGTAAAGACTGCCACACTAAAAATATAAGCGGGATGAAAAGTTGCTGCGATCGCACTTGCTAAAACTGCCCAATAATATCTTTTATATAGGGCTAACCAAATTGACAACAGAATAAAAACACCAAACGTACAGGGTTGGAGGACTGGTCCTAAAATGTATTGCCCTGCTACTCCACTGTGAAGATGCCAAGCAGTATCAAAAGTACCAAATTCTAAATTAACGGTATGGATACTAATAAAAAATACCAGATAAAGTAAAATTTTTGTCAGAGAATTTTCAAGTCGATAAACATAATTTACGATTCCAAATAAACTGGAAACATACAATCCCATGATTAACCCATAATAAAGATAAAAAGCATATTCATGATGAATATATTTATAGGTAAACTCCACTAAAAACGTAAATGGGGGCAAAGGATCTATTGTGTTAGCTGTCCAGTCTCGATCTAGAAAACCCAAACCAGCTTTAGCCAAGCCAGAAAGAAATTTAGTGTTTTGATTACCATCGGCATTTTCGGGAGAATTATAGATAGGTTCTTGTGTATAAGCAAGGCTAAATACAGTAGCAAAAAGTAGAAATCTAATCAGTAATAACTTTTGCTCAAGGAAAATAGAAATTATTTTCATCTTGGGAAAGTTATAAACTTTGAGGGATTTTGATGGGAATAAAGAATTTTTTTGTAAACGCATTTATTTTCATGAAAAAATTAATTTTTGCCTTGCCAAGTATCAATAGCTGATTCTAAAATTTGAGGCTCGGGAGATAACAGCAACTTATTTTTTAAGATTGCTAAAAATAGAGAGTGATTATTGGGATCGGTAATTTTTACAATGGGAATATTTTTATAATTATTGCTTTCAAGCTGTCGCTCAGTATCATTTTCAAGCTTATTAGCAAAATTCAATAACTCGAGCTTATTTTTAATGCCCACAATTAATAAATAATTTTCGCGTTCTTCCTCGAATTCAAAATTATTTTTAGGTAAAAAAGCTAACATTATATTTCCAATCCAAGGGTGAATATCTTGCTGATAATTAAGTTCTTTTAAAACTGCTGTTCGACTAATAAAAGTATTAAGTTCTTGTTTCAATAAACTTCGCGCTTCGGGTGGTGCTAATGTTTTAATCTGTTGCCAATTCTGAGAATTTGTAGAAATATATAATGTTACTAAAGCTTCTTGAGGTATTAATTGAAAGCCTTCAGTTGGAGTTAATTTTTTTCCTACAAGAAACCGAAAATGAAAATCGATTAGAACAATTGCACTACTAATTAGAGCTAGGCAAAAATAACTTATTTTATTTTTTTTCCCGATCATTTAATTATTTAGCAATAATTTGGATATTGGCTCAGGTTGAAGTATCTGGATAAAATGCCCAGCATTCAGAGTGAATTGTGACTATTTCAAAAATATGAAAAATTAGGCAGAGATACTACTACAAAGAGTCATATTAATTTCATAGAAATATATGACCGAGATCATATTGTGAATTGAGCCAAACTACTATAGCTTGAAAATACGTCTACTTTCTTTCACAATCTTGCACAAATTCTCTATTGCAACGATTAGTATGAAACCAGCTATTAGCTTTTTATTACGAACCTATCAAACCATCAAGCAAAGCTCTGGTGTCTTGTCTTTATCTGTTCAACAGATGTTTCGTTATGTGGAATGGATACTAATAGTTGTATTTATTTTTTACTATTTTTTATTAGCAGCAAACGATATCTTTAGCTTAACGGCAGAACAATTTTGGCAACTAAGTTTTTTCTATGTGGCGATCGCAGCACTCAGTTGGATATTTCCCTTGCATCATTCATTATGGATTAAGCAAATTTATATTTTTCTAGAAATCGCTCTTTGCTTAGCACTTGTGTATTTTGTTGGTATACATCAGTCATTATTTATCTATTTGTATATTGCCAAAAGCTGTTTTTTGTTTAGACGTAAATCTGTAGTAATACTTACTACTATAGTGGGAGTTCTATATGTAATGGTTCTTACTTGGTCTCTACCCAAAATTACCGAAGTACATCCTCAATTTTGGGGACAGATTGATACTAGCAATCCGAAAATCAGACAAGAGCTTATTCTGGGCGATATAGCTAGCTATGTTATGTCAAGCAGTTTTGTAATTGTATTTAGCTCTACACTACTTGCAGAACAAAGAAGCCGTCAAAGAGCGGAAGAATTAACAAGACAAGTCGAAGGTTTGGCTGCTCAACTAGAGCGTGTTCGTATTGCCCGCGATATTCATGATTCTTTGGGACATACTCTAACTAATCTTCAAGTTCAACTGGTAGCATTCATAATTCCTATCCTTGGATTCGGATTGTGGTACTCACAGTGTTTGACGATGATGAATACATAGGACAATCTTTACAAGCTGGTGCGATCGGTTATCTGCTCAAACGTACTCCTGCCGAACAACTTATTACCGCTATTCGTTCTGCACACTCAGGATATAGTCAACTACGACCAACCATCGCGCCTAAAGTATTTGCCCATCTATCACCTCAATCTTCGGTATCAAAACTACAACATAACAACCGATTGAGCAAACGCGAATTAGAAGTGCTTCAACTCATCGCTCAAGGCAAAAATAATCAGGAAATTTCTCAGCAACTCTACATCACAGAAGGGACTGTTAGAAACTATGTTACCCGTATTCTCAGAGAATTGGGATTGCGCGATCGCATTTCTGCTGTACTTTGGGCGAATAAGTATCTATAATTTAAATTCTTTTTTCGATTTACTGAATCATGAAAATAGCAACTTGGAATGTTAACTCGATTCGTACTCGCCAAGATATTGTTGCCAATTGGTTACAGCAAAATAATATAGATGTTCTTTGTTTACAAGAAACGAAAGTTATTGACAAAGATTTTCCCCGTACTCGGTTTGAGGAATTAGGCTATCATGTGTATATTTCAGGGCAAAAAGCTTATAATGGCGTAGCTATATTTAGTCTTACCCCTCTAACAGAAGTTAGTGCTGGTTTTACGCCTATTATTGGCGACCATGCTGAGGATTTTGATTTACAGAAGCGAGTTATTACTGGTGTTGTAGGAGATATTCGCTTAGTTAATCTTTATGTTCCTAATGGTGGAGACATTGCTAATGATAAATATAAGTATAAATTGCAGTGGTTAAAGTTATTAAAGGAATATCTCAAAACATTTCAAGAAAAAGAAGAATACCAGATGTGCGTGTGTGGAGACTTTAATATTGCTCTAGAAGACCGCGATATTTATAATGCTCAAGGCACAGAAAAACATATTATGTCTTCTCCTACAGAAAGAGAGGCTTTAAAAGAAGTCTTAAGTATTGGCTTACAAGATGCTTTTCGGAAATTTACTTCAGAAACCGGACATTTTAGTTGGTGGGATTATCGTGCAGCAGGGTTTCAACGCGATCGCGGTTGGCGCATAGATCACCATTATTTAACATCAGAACTTTATCAAAAAGCAAACAATTGTTGGATCGATCGAGAGCCGAGAAAACTAGTTAAACCTAGCGATCATGCTCCTGTAATCGTGGAAATAGCCTAATTTCTTCCCCAAAATCTTAGGTAGAATATCTGATATGGGAATGTATAGCCTATAGAAAGAGCTAAAATACAATAATCTTAGGCTAGCCCACAATGGAAACCTCAGAAAACTATCGCTTGATTCTAGAAACAGGTCAAACTACGACAGAAAAAGCCTTACAGATGTTTGATGCTCTAGAATCGGTGAATTTAGACTTTATGTTTGGTCGTTGGCAAGGCTCTGGACTACATACAGATCATTCTATGGATGGTTTATTAGAAAGTTCTAACTGGTATGGAAAAGAATTTGTTGATGCTGAAAACGTTCATCCGTTGTTATTTTTAGATAGCCAGGGACAAGTTTTTAAGGTTGCACCTAATCCTACGGCGATGAAATTGGTTTTAAAGTTTCCGCTCCCTAAAAATGATTCTTTGAAACCGTTGCTAATGCTGATTAATTCTTTACTGAAAACCGAGAAAAGTCAAGCTAGATTGCGGATGATGGAGTATCGGGGAAAAGTTAGTGCCACGATGATTTATGATTATTTGCCAATTAATGATTCTTTTAGAAAAGTAGACAACAATACGGTATTAGGAATTATGGATTATAAAGATTCACCTCAACCGTTCTTTTTTGTTCTTAAGCGATGTCTTTAGACATTTAGCCTGTTCAAAAATAACTATAGTGATCCTGTTTGATTCAAGAAAAGTATTTTCAGTGCGAGCATTCTACTCACGAGCGAGACGTTCGCACTATAATCTCTCACTTGATTGAGGATTGCTATATGAGCAATTATAGTCAAGTTTATGTATTCTTATCCAAGCTAAAAGCTAAGAGCTATGAATAGTAAAAAAACGAGATATTTGCTCAAATAAGTTGATTAATTCCTGCTGATTTTTTTTCAACTGCTTAGCACTAATACTATTAGCTTCTGACTGCAAGAGAATTTTCATATTTACCTTTGTCTGTTGACACTCAGAATGTTTTCAATCGCAATAAATACACGGTAGCGATTGGATTGCTAATAGACAAAACAATATATACATAGCAAGTATGAATTTGATTCATACATTCAATCCAAGCTAATTTGTAAAATAATACAAATAAGTTATTAGAAAGTAGCTATGAACAAAGTCATGGTTATTACAGGTGGTAGTCGTGGTATTGGTGCTGCTACTGCCTATCTTGCCATCGATCGAGGTTATGCCGTTTGTATCAACTATCTTCACAATCAAGAGGCTGCCAAGAGAGTTGTTGATTCTATCCAACAAGCTGGAGGTAAAGCGATCGCCTTAGCTGCTGATATTTCTGTTGAGGCTGATGTAATCGATTTATTTAACACAGTAGACACAAAGCTAGGAAAAGTGACCGCCCTAGTTAACAATGCTGGAATTCTAGAGCAACAAATGCGAGTTGAGAATATGGATTTTGCTCGCCTCCAGAGAGTTTTTACGATAAATATAATCGGTAGCTTTTTATGCGCTCGTGAAGCGATTAAACGAATGTCTACCAAACATGGTGGTAGAGGAGGAGCTATTGTCAATGTTTCTTCTGTTGCTTCTCGTCTGGGTTCTGCTGGAGAATATGTAGACTATGCTGCTTCCAAAGGAGCGATCGATACAATGACTATTGGACTCGCCAAGGAAGTCGCCGAAGAGGGTATTCGGGTGAATGCTGTGCGTCCTGGGTTTATTTATACGGATATTCACGCAAGCGGTGGGGAACCAAATCGTGTTGAGCGTGTGAAAGAATTTGTTCCCATGAAGCGTGGTGGACAAGCAATGGAAGTTGCACGAGCAATTTTGTGGTTATTGTCGGATGAGGCTTCCTACACCACAGGTTCATTGATAGATATTGCAGGTGGTAGATAGAAATTTGAGCATACTTGATCAATCTAATTCTTCTCTACTTCTTCTCGATCGCCTTTTAATCTGATCGCACACCAAAGATATAGACTTAGTTCTCAATTGATAGCAATCTGACAATATAGAACGGAAGTATTATATGATTAAACGTAATTTAGCAATTTTAATTTTTGATGGTGTAGAGGTACTTGATTTTGCAGGACCATTTGAAGTTTTTGCGGTAACTTCTGAGTTAAACAATTACGAACCGTTTAATGTTTTCTTAGTAGCAGAAGCAAAGGGAAGTTTTAAGGCAGTGAATGGATTAAAAGTCATTTCTGATTATGGAATTGAAGACTGTCCGCATCCTGATATTTTAGTAGTACCTGGAGGCATAGGCACTCGAAACCAAATGAATAACCAGTCCTTAATCACCTGGATTAAAAGTATTTATGAGCAAGCAGAACTGGTAATGTCCGTTTGTACTGGTACACGTCTTCTTGCCAAGGCTGGTTTGCTTGATGGACTTGAGATAACGACTCATCATGAAGCCTATGATGAGTTACGCCAGCTAGTTCCTACTGCGTTAGTTAACGAACAAAAACGCTTTATCGATCGCGGTAAAATTCTTACTACTGGTGGGATATCAGCAGGTCTGGACGGCTCGATGTATATAGTAGCTAAGTTATTGGGAACAGAGATCGCACAGAAAACCGCAACTTATATGGAGTACAATTGGCAACCGAACCAAAAGCTTAGTATTTATTGATCTAAAATCGTAAGCTTACCAAGAGGAATCCCTATAGCGATCGCGCAGTGCGTGCCAATCCCGCTTCTGGCTGCAAAATAATTTTTAGAGGATTTTTAGAAACAACCTATCTTATTTCTGTTGATAATTGGTATTAGACTATGAGTGCGATCGATCCCTATAAACTAAAAATCTCGCAGCTACGAATTTTAGTTGCAGTGGCAGATTATCAAAATTTTAGTGAAGCTGCTTTGTCCCTAAATATTTCCCAATCAGCAGTCAGTCATGCGATCGCCACCTTAGAAGCACAATTAGGCATAATTTTATTTAATCGAGGTCGTAATGGGGCATATCTTACCCCTGTTGGCGAAAAATTAATCTTGCCAGCTAAAGAGATATTAGATTTATTACAAAAGATGGTCACAGAAGCTAATCGAGCTAAAGGTTTAGAAGGAGGAAACGTTAGATTAGTAGCTTTTCGTAGTGCTGCAACTCACATCCTACCTACCCTAATTGCTCAATTTCGCCATAGGTTTCCTTTAATTACAGTAAGTGTGACTGAAGTTGACGAACAGATTGAAAAAGAGCGGATCTTGCGTTCTGGGCAAGCAGATATTGGTTTACTCCATCTACCTTGTTCTGATGAGTTTGAAACTTGGGAGATTCTTAGAGATGAATATGTGGTATTGCTGCCCCGTAGCCTAGAATTAAACCAGACACGACTAACTTGGAAACAATTAGCAAAATATCCTTTGATTATCTCGGCTATTGATAGCTGTTCGATCAAAATTCGTGAATATTTGCAGCGTTCAGAAGAATCAGTAAAAATTGACTATGAAATGAAACAGGACTCAACCATAATCAGTATGGCTATACAAGGCTTGGGTGCTGCTATTCTGCCCCGACTTGCTGCTGAACCTATTCCCCCACAACTAGAAGTATATTCTTTGCCAGTTCCTCTAGAAAGAATTATTAAAGCAGCAGTTCTCAAAAATGCTCTGCATACTCCAGCAGTTTTTGCTTTTCTAGATGCTCTCAAAAATTATCAGCGATACCTTCCTACCAATATCGATCGGGAAGTTTATCTCAGTAGACTTCTGGCATAAGTCGTAAATTGACTGGTTGAGGAAGATTATGAGGACACAGGAGATGCTCACACTTAAGCCTGAAATCAAGACAAGGGAGATAAGGGGAACAAGGGGGAATGCTGATTTTTTCGTTCAGATTATAGTAAACACTCGCCTCTTTTTTAAAAACCTACCCTTGTGAGATGGGAGAGAGAAAGGAGAAATTTCTAAGGAGTATATTCTTATGACTGCAATGGATTATTCTCAAATAGCTCATTGGTATGATATTTACGTCAAGACAGATATTGACATACCATTTTTTGTGAACGAAGCTAAAAATTGCGCTCGCGTGCTGGAATTAACTTCTGGAACTGGTCGCTTGTCAATTCCACTTATAGAAGCTGGGATATCTCTAACTTGTGTTGATAATTCTTCCGAGATGCTAGCCATTCTCCGCCAAAAACTAGCAGCAAAAGAACTATCTGCTAATGTTTATGAGCTAGATATGTGCAATCTTACTCTACAAGAACAGTTCGATCTGATCGTTATTCCTTTTAACTCTTTTGCTGAAATTATCAATCTGGATGAACAGCATCGAGCATTACAAGGAATTTGGCATTGTCTGGCAGAAACAGGACACTTTATTTGTACGTTGCACAATCCCCCAGTTAGACTCAAATCTGTTAACAGGCAGTTAATGTTGCGAGGAAAACATTCTTTTCCTGATGATGACGGGACTTTATTTTTATGGAGTGTAGAAGAATGCGATCGGGCGAAGCCTGGCACTAGCGATCGCCAAAATTCTCTAGTTAAAGGAACTCAATTCTGGGAAATATACGATTCTAAGGGAGTAATGAAGCACAAAAGCTTTGTAGATATTCAGTTTTTTCTACATCAGCAAGAAGAATTTCAAAAACTCATTCAATCTCATGGTTTTCAGGTAGTGAATTTGTATGGAGATTACTCTTATTCTGAATTTCAAAGGGAAACTAGCCCTTTTATGATTTGGGTATTGAGTAAAGATTAAAATCGATTCTCTAATTTCAGTAGGAATAGGGTTAAACGTGAAGCCTCTCAGCCCTGCTTACGCGAGGACTGAGCATCTGGTAAGACACTCTTCTCTATTGAGACAGCTACTCGTATCCCAGATAGCCCTGCTTCTAGGCGAACAGTCGGAACTTTTGCCGAAGCTG
>JASJDI010000038.1 GCA_030065155.1 Xenococcaceae cyanobacterium MO_188.B29 | reverse complement strand
GCATGGCCAGTAATCGGTATTTGGTTTACTGCAATGGGGATTTCCACCATGGCATTCAACCTCAACGGCTTCAACTTCAACCAGTCCATCATGGATTCTCAAGGACACGTAGTGAACACTTGGGCAGACATCTTAAACCGTGCTAACCTCGGCTTTGAAGTAATGCACGAAAGAAATGCACACAACTTCCCCTTAGACTTGGCAAGTGGCGAGCAAGCTCCTGTAGCTTTAACTGCTCCTTCCATCAACGGCTAAGACCTAGTTGTTAGCTAATCTTAAAACCCCCTCCAATTGGAGGGGGTTTTTTGTTATGGAGCTAGTCTTTGAATATCCCAAGCAGATTCATCATCTAAGCGAGAATATAAAAATCGATCGTGTAATCGATTGGATCTACCTTGCCAAAATTCAAAACTATGAGGCACAATTCGATAACCACCCCAAGCCGAAGGTAGAGGTATTTCCTGGTTGTGAAACTTACGTTTAATCTCATCAAATTTCATCTCCAGTATTTGGCGAGAAGAGATTACTGTACTTTGTTGGGAACACCAAGCTCCAATTTGACTACCTCTAGGACGAGTGGTGAAATATTTTAGAGATTCGGCAGTAGAAATTTTAGCAGCATAACCAGAAATTTGTACCTGACGCTCTAAGGGTATCCAGAAAAATAACAATGATACTTGGGGATTAGCTTCGATTTGACGAGCTTTTCTGCTTTCGTAGTTAGTAAAAAAAACGAATCCCTGGCGATCGAAATACTTCAAAAGCACTATGCGTTGTGAAGGCTCACCAGTGGCTGAAGTTGTTGCCAAACACATAGCATTTGGTTCTGGTAGATTCGCAGCACAGGCTTGTTGAAACCACAGTTCAAATTGATTAAAAGGATCGGGATCGAGTTGTTCGCGTCTTAAACCTTCTAAAGTATATTCTGTCCTGAGATTGCCGATATCCATAATCAAGTAATTATTAGGATTGAATTCTATTCATGAATAATTACAGGTGTGCCGATTTTTGTCCACTCAAATAACCATTGAGCATTATTCACAGGAAGATTAATGCAACCATGACTAACTGGTGTTCCAAAATTATTGTGCCAGTATGCACCGTGAAGGGCATAACCGCGATCGAAATAAAGCACGTTGGGAACATCGGCAATATCGTAGTCTGCACCACGCATTCTATCTTGAGGATATTTTCTTTGAATGGTATAAATCCCTGGATTAGTTGGCGTTGTTGCTTTACCGGTAGAAATAACTGCTGTAAATGTTTGATTTGTGCCTTCCCAAGCAAATAGATGTTGGTCAGAAAGATCGATTTCAATCCAATGTTGACCTGATTGCTTAAGGTTTTCAATTTTTTGGGCAACAGTATTTTCTGGTGTAGGATTAGCCCATACTAGATTAGATAGTAACCAAGATTCTACTATGGTTAAGGCTGCGATCTCGCCTAGCGAGACAGCGAAGCTGATCGCACCAATTAAACAAGGGATTCCACGACTAAAAAAAGCCACTTTTCATCTCTTCCACCTCCTTTATGGCAGTTGCCCAAACCTCCTCCGCTCGAATCGATCTAACCTCTCTTGCAGTTTTAAATTAACAACACAGTTTGAGTAACTTGTGAAGAGTGTATTTTCTTAACAAGAGCGGAGAAATATTCTGCATTCGCTCTCACTAATATCCTGGATTTCAACGATTGTTGTCGCAATTTTAGTTCCATCTTCAAGACTAACTATCCATTCTTGTCCTCTAATTAAGACTGGACATTCTCCCTTTACCTCTTCCCATCTCAGAAAGACTCCATCTAAGAAATAATCAAAGATACAGAAATGTTTATTATGTTGTGGATCTCTACTAGTCATAATTTCCCCCTCCTAAAAGTATTAATCCTATTCAAATTAAGATGAATAAAAATTACCTATCTTGCTCAACTTAGGCTTGCACTATTAATTCACATAACTTTCTAACTCTATTTCTAGTAAGGTTTCGCGACTTAGATTAGCTTTATGCAAATTAGCTAATTTTAAATTTGCTCCTGTTAAACTAGCACTACTCAAGTTAGCCTCAACCAAAATTGCTTCATAGAGATTAGCTTTAGAAAGATTGGCTCCGACTAGATTGGCTCCTTGTAGATTTGCCCCACTTAAGTCCGCTTCTACTAAACTGGCACTGTTTAGATTCGCATTCCTCAGATTGGCTTCAGTGAGAATAGCATTCAAAAAGGCACCGCTAAAATTAGCACCTTTTAAAGATGCACGACTGAGGTTAGCACCATTGAGGTTAGCACCGCTCATATTTCCGCCATTGAGTGTGATTCCCTGTAGGTTAGCATTAGCTAGCTTGGCACCGCCTAAATTCGCGCCAATTAAATCTGCATCACTAAGATTGACCCCAACCAAATTAGCTGCACTGAGGTTAGCCCCAATTAAGTTGGCTTGACTTAAGTTTGCTCCTGTTAAATCTGCACCGCTCAAATTGGCTCCAATCAAATTGGCACTCTGTAAGTTAATTTCTCGAAGATGGGCGCGAGACAGGCAGACCCCATTCAGATTTATACCAGCAAAATTTCTAACTCCTGAAGCATATTCTTCCAGTAGCTCAGTTACATCCATCATTACTCTTCTCCTGTAATAGTTTTCACTTTGTCACCTAAACTGCCATCACCTTATCTGGTATTATTGCTCCTTCTAAATTTGCTCCTCGCAGATTGGCATGAGTCATAGTGGCACCAGTCAAATCTGCCTGTCTTAAATCTGCACCATAAAGATTGGCTCCCCTTAAGTCGGCTTTTTGTAAGTTGGCTTCAATGAGATTTGCTCCAGCGAGGATTGCTCCTTGGAGATTGGCATTAGTTAAATTAGCTCTTTGTAACCAAGTACCAGTTAGGATGGCTTCTGTGAGTTGGGTATGGGCTAAATTTGTCCCCTTAAGGTTTGCGCCACTAAAGTTGACGGCGATCGCTGTTGCTCTACTCAAATCTGCTTGGCTGAGATCTGCTAAGACTAGAAATGCACCGCTAAGATTAGCTTTGATTAGTGTGGCGTGAGATAAATTAGCGCGAATCAAATTAATGCCACTCAGCATTGCTCCTGCTAAGTTAGCTTCACTTAACTCAGCGTTGCTAAAATCGCGATCGCCCGAAGCGTATTGTGCTAATAAAGTATCTACATTCATTTTCTGTTGATGGAGTTGTTTGTGATTAGTAATTATTGACTACTAGACTTCACAACTTCCTCAAATTATTTTTCTAGAACTATGAATGTAGATTGATCGGAGGTGGCGGTGATTTGACAAGTCTGAAAAAAACTATCTACTCCTAGTATATCCAACCATGCAACTTTTACGGTATAAAAAGTCAGCAAATCCGCCTTCTACAGAGAAACCGCAGAAAGGGGTCAGGAAAAAGCTTAATCTTTGGTTCTTGGGCTTTCTCATTGCTTCTCTCGGTGGGGGCATGGCTTATTTTTATATTGCTCAGACACCAAAACAAACTATTGAGCCAGAACCAATCATCAACCTGGCACCGATCGCAGTTACTGCTCTAGGTAGATTAGAGCCAGAAGGGGAAGTGATTAAGCTTTCGGTAGCTAATGCCCAGGATAGTCGTGTCAATAAATTACTGGTAGAAGAAGGCGATCGCGTCAAAGCCCAACAATTAATTGCCACGCTCCAAGGATTAGACCAAAAACAAGCCGAACTAGCTGAAGCAAAACAGAATGTAGCAGTTTATCGAGCTAAACTAGCGCAAATTGAAGCAGGAGAAGCTAAAAGCGCAGAAATTGAAGCTCAAAAAGCTAATATTGCTCGTCTTAAAGCTCAATTACGCACTGAAAACCTAGAAAGAGAAGCAGAAATAGCTGATACTCAAGCGGAGTTAAGAAATGTTGAGATTAACTATAATCGTTATCAAACTCTCTATCGAGATGGGGCAGTTAGTAGATCGGCTTTAGACGATCGCCAAGAATTATACGAACGGGCGCAAGCTAGATTAAACCAAGCACGAGCAAGACTAGAAAACACTATTTCTACTTTACAGGAACAAATAGCCCAAGAACAGGCAATGCTAAATAAGTTAAGGGAAGTTCGCCCTGTAGATTTAGCAGAAGCCCAAACCGAAGTCGATTATGCGATCGCTAAAGTAAAACGCATTGAATCTGAACTAGAAGACTATTACGTGCGCGTACCCATAGACGGACAAATTCTCAAGATTAATACCTTAGTAGGTGAACAAGTAGATACTAGTCAAGGAATTGTAGAATTAGGAAGAACTAGTCAGATGTATGCGATCGCTGAAGTTTATGAAACTGATGTTAGTAAAGTAAAAGTTGGACAGAAAGCAACGGTAATCAGCGAACATGGTGGTTTTGAAGGAGAATTACAGGGAACAGTAGACCATATCGGCTTACAAATCAAAAAACAAGATGTTCTCGAATCCGATCCTGCTGCGGATAAGGATGCCCGTGTGGTGGAAGTAAAAGTGCGTCTTGACCCCCAAGACAGCGATCGAGTTGCAGGATTGACTAATTTACAAGTCAGAGTTCGGATTAATTTGGGTAGTAGTTAGTGGTTAGTGGTTAGTGGTTCGTAGAGATGTTTTTTAGAGATCGTAAGTAACCATTAAATTAATGACTCTTAAAACCTTACTCAAAAGATTCAATCAAGAACCCCCTTTAGGTTGGGCGCAACTCCGACATCAAAAAGTACGTTTGTTGGTAGCACTAATAGCCATTGCCTCTGCCGATATTATGATTTTTACCATGCAGGGGTTTAGGATGAGTATGTTTGGCGGTGCTACTAATCTCCACAAGCAACTTCGCGGAGATTTATTTCTAGTCAGTAACCGAGCTGAATACCTTGGTGATGGTCAAACCTTTGATCGCCGTCATCTGTATCAAGCTGAAGCTGTAGAAGGGATAGCATCTGCCGATCCACTTTATTTTTCTTTTGGCAACTGGATTAACCCTTGGAATCAGAAAATAAGTAGTGTCGGCGTAATTGCTTTCGATCCCGTTCGTCCAGTAATCGATTTGCCAGAAATAGAAGAACAGCTAGAACAAATCAAACTGCCCAATACAGTCTTATTTGACAGCTTATCTCTTCCTAAATTGGGTTCTGTAGCCGAATCTTTCGCTCGCGGAAAAACCGTTACTACTGAAATATCGGGACATAGAGTTAGTGTTGGCGGTATTTTTACAATGGGTAGCACGATTTTTATCGATGGACACCTTGTTACCAGTGATTGGAATTACCTGCGTTTATTTGGTGCGGATAGCATCGATAATTTGAGCGTTGGTATCCTTACTCTTCAGCCTGGTGTGGATTTGGCAATGGTAAAAAGCAAAGTCCAGGCATATTTGCCCCAAGACGTGGAGGTGATGACCCATCAAGAATTTATCCAATCTGAAGAAGACTACTGGGCAGAAGTTCCTGGTGGCATACTATTTAATTTTGGCGTGGTGATGGGATTTTTTACTGGGGTGGTGATTGTCTATGAAGTATTACACGCGGATGTTAACGACCATTTATCCGAGTATGCCACCCTCAAAGCGATGGGTTACTCAGATAAAAATCTCTTGATGGTTGTGTTTCAAGAAGGAATTATTCTGGGCGTGTTGGGCTTTATTCCAGGTTTTGTTGGCTCTGCTGGTATATATGCCTTACTAGGATATTTAACCCGAATTCCCTTACCAATGAGATTTGGAGTTGTCTCGCAAGTATTTGTTATTACTGTCTTGATGTGCTTGATTTCAGCAGCGATCGCGATGCGGAAACTCCAATCTGCCGATCCAGCAGATGTATTTTAGTCCCTAGATTTTCTCGTACCTACTAACCACTCAAAAAGGCAAAGCAAGTTATGAAAATTCCTTCAGTCAAAACTCTATTAAAAAAATTCACCAAAGAACCCCCTTTGGGTTGGGCGCAACTTAGCCATCAAAAAGTACGCATGATTGTTGCTTTGTCGGGAATTGCCTTTGCAGATATTTTGATCTTTATGCAGCTTGGGTTCCACACTAGTTTGTTTGGCGGTATCACTCGCATTCACGAACATCTTAATGGAGATCTATTTTTAGTGAGTGCTAGGGCGAAAACTCTCATTGATGGTCAAAATTTTGATCATCGTCATCTCTACCAAGCTGCTGCTGTCGAGGGAATTACTTCGGCTAGTCCTTTTTATTATGCTAATGCTGGCTGGATTAATCCTTGGGAAAAGAAAGTAACCAGCGTAGCGATTTTAGCTTTCGATCCCGCTCATCCTGTTTTAGATTTGCCAGAAGTCAATCAACAACTAGAACAAATCAAACTACCAGACAAAGTATTGGTAGATCGCCTAGCCCGACCAGATTTGGGGCCAATTGCCGAAACTTTGGCGCGAGGAAAAGCAATTACTACAGAGATCTCGCAGCGCAGAATTAGCGTTGGGGGGATGTTTACTTTGGGTACTACGATGTTTACTGAAGGCCATCTGATAACTAGCGATTGGAATTATCTACGTTTGTACGGTAAAGATAGTATTGATAATGTGACAGTTGGCGTGCTTAAAACTAAAACCGATGCAGAGGTAGAGACAGTCAAGCAAAAAGTCAGAGCTACCTTGCCTGGTGACGTTGCAGTAATGACTCACGAAGAATTTATTGCCGCCGAAAAAGATCATTGGGACAAAAACCATCCAGCAGGAACGATCTTTAACTTCGGGGTAGTTATGGGTTTTGTAGTTGGGGTAGTAATTGTCTATCAGGTATTATTTGCCGATGTTAACGATCATTTAGCAGAATACGCCACCCTCAAAGCAATGGGTTATCCAGATAAAAGTTTGTTGGTGGTAGTTTTTCAAGAAGCAATTATTTTGGCTATATTGGGTTTTATTCCTGGTTTTGGGGCTTCTATTGGTATGTATAGCTTACTAGAAACTCTAACCAAGATGCCCTTGGCAATGCAATCTGATGTCGCTTTAAGAGTATTTTTCCTCACAGTTACTATGTGCCTTGCTTCTGGTGCGATCGCTATTCGGAAACTTCATTCTGCCGATCCTGCGGAGATATTTTAGTTCGGAGTTCGGAGTTCGGAGTTCGGGGTTAGTAGTTAGTAGGCGATCATAAATATCATATCTATGGAGAAACGATGATGAAACAGTGGTACGAAGAATTATTTGAAAATTACGCAGAAAAATACGACCGCGAGAGTTTCGTCCAAGGCACAATAGGAGAATGTGATTTTATCGAACGAGAGATAAACTATGATAAAACTACGCGAATTCTAGATATTGGATGTGGCACAGGAAGACATTCTATTGAATTAGCAACCAGAGGATATAACGTTACGGGAATCGATCTATCCGAATCTCAATTAAACAGAGCCAAAGAAAAGGCATCCGCACAGAATTTATCAATTAATTTTGAACGACACGACGCAAGAAAACTTACTTTTTTTGATGAATTCGATTTGGTAATTATGCTTTGTGAAGGAGCTTTTTCCTTAATGGAAACTGATGAGATGAATTTTCAAATTCTTCGCAATGCCAGTAATGCTTTAAAACCCAAGGGTAAATTAATATTTACCACCTTAAATGGCTTATTTCCCTTATTCCATTCGGTGAAAGAATTTTTCGCTTCAGCAACGAAAGAAGGAAATGCCACTTATAGTAATAATTCATTTGATTTGATGACATTTCGCGATCGCCATACCATACAGATTGAGGACGATCTCGGTAACACCAAAGAACTAGAGTGCAACGAACGCTATTATGTTCCCTCGGAAATCACCTGGCTTTTAAAAACACTTAAATTTAAAGTGATTGACATATTCGGTGCAAAACTTGGCGTTTTTAGTCGCAGCGATCGATTAACAACTGAAGATTATGAGATGTTGGTAATAGCAGAAAAATAATAGCTAAGTAGGTAAGCAAAATTATTTGTATAGCGGTTCTCAAATCGATGAGGTACAAAGTTGTTCGTTTGGAGGCAGGAGGCAGAAGGCAGAGGGCAGAAGTAAGATGTATCTCAGTCAACTGAGAAACGCTATATATTAATGAAATATTGTTATCATCATCTTTCCTCCCCTGCTCCCTCTGCTTCCCCTGCTCCCCTTGCTTTCCAAAAGTACACAATTAATTTTGCCCAGGTACTTAGTGGTTAAGCGCAACTAAAAATCTAGGCAAAGTTGGGTAAGGCTGATGCTAGTTTTTCTCGAATACTAGGAGGGCGAAAACCAAATACAATATCTTTAGCATCTATTGTAATTATAATCCGTAAGCTTGTTCTAGCCAGACACAGAATCTGAACAAATAAAGCAATCCAAACATTTACAAATATAAACAACTTCGCTATACTCACAAGTTTTTCAACTTATTTCTTCAAAATTAAAGATATACACAGAAACTATTATGAGTATTGAAGATATGAATCCAAACAGTCTCAAAGCTTATCTAGACTTAATCCAAGGATTATTAAGTTGTCCCAGAGGGGAAGAATGGATACTACTCCGACAAAATGGGGAATTGGTTAATGAAAAATTAGTAGACATAATGGAACAAGTTGCCAATCATTTCGCTACAGAAGGAAACATCAAAGCAGCTAAGTATCTGCACAACTGGGCTAGTAAATTGCACCATATTTTGACAGATAATGTTCCTGTTCCTGAAAATAGTAAGGATAAAACTCAAGCCTATATAGAACTGATCCAAGCCTTACTGGATTGTCCTGAAGGTGAGGAAAAATCAATATTAGAAGCAAATCAAGATTTAATCAACCCCGAATTAGTCAAAATAATGAAAGAAGTTGCTCGTCAGATAGCAGCAGAAGGTAATGAATCAACAGCTAGTTTTTTATCTAATTTGGCAACAGATTTAAACCGTAGTTGGCTTCAAAAACACCAATTTAAACCAACTTTTAAAAAAGAAATTGCTCCCGATCCTTGGTTTGATGAAGAGACTCCCGCACTAGATCGATCTGTCACAGAAACTCAACCAACTGATTCAGAACCAGAAAAATTTGTTACAGATTCCCCATCAGCTAAGGTAGAAACACAGCCAGTTGAAGTTCTTGAAGAAACGGAAAAATCTCTAATCTCTGCTCCTCAGACTGAGATAGAAAACGAACCACAACTAACACAACAGCTAAAAGCGATCGCTGATTCTTTGATACGGCTAGAACAAACTTTAACCTCTAGACTGCAACCATCAAATCCCCTCTGGTATATGGATGTTCTCGAAAAAGCAGCAATTGCTAGCTGGATATTGACTACCGAAGAAGTGGAACATTTAATTGGGATTAAACCCCATTGCAATCATGATGAGACTATTTATTACAGAGGTAATTGGGCATTTGTGAAAACAGGTAAAATTGGCGCGCAAACAGGTTGGAGAGTAAAAAAACATATTGATTCTGCTAGTGAATTTAACCAAAATTAAAACTCATATTGCTTCTCACAACTTCTTCAAGTTTTTGAACCAAAATAAAAATTGAAGATAGAGGCAATAGGTTAAACACAATGACGACTTATGTTGTACAAAATCAAAGCTTTAGTCTCAATAAACCTAGAGAGCCACAAATTTTACTTAATGAATTACAAAGAATTCGACAAATTGTAATTTACGAAGGAGAGAAGATTTTTCGTCAATGGCAACCGTCGATCGCCCGTCCATCATTTGCTGAAAGTGCCGTGAATCTGGCTTATTATTTAGCTTTAAGACATGAAGATTTACGCCAATTACAGCTAGATCTAATGCCTTGGGGTTTATCTTCTCTCGGACGCATTGAAGCAAGAGTCTTGCCCAATCTAGATGCTGCGATCGCTACTTTGGGTGCAGTATGTCACCAAGATCCTTCTCTTTTACCTCAACGTCCACCTTTAGAAGCTTTTTTTTCTGGCGATCGTCTTTTGAAGCAACATACAGAAGAAGTTTTTGGTAAGTCTTTAAATCTCCGTCAAGTAAGGATTATGGTTACTTTACCAACAGAAGCTGCTGACAATTACAAGTTGGTAAAAGAACTAATACAACGAGGAACGGACTGCCTTCGCATTAATTGCGCCCATGACACTACAGAACATTGGTTAGCAATGATTAATCATCTCCGTAAGGCAGAAGTAGAAACAGGACGTGCTTGTAAAGTGTTTATGGATATTGGAGGACCCAAACCCCGCCTAGGAACTGTATTATTAGCTAAAAACAAACAACGTTTGCATCAAGGAGACAAGTTGTTATTGTCTCAAGAAGTGCCACTTGCTAAAAACAAAAACATTGTTCAAGCTAGCTGTACTATTCCCGAAATTTTGTTACAATTAGGAGTCGATGATCGAGTATGGATCGATGATGGAAAAATCGGTGCGAAAGTAAAATCTTTATTGCCTGAAGGAGTTCTTTTAGAAATTACTCACGCTCGCAACAAAGGCGAAAAGCTGCGTCCTGATAAGGGAATTAATTTCCCCGATACTACACTTAATCTTAATCCTTTAACTAGCAAAGACCAACAGGATTTAGATTTTATTGCTGCCCATGCAGATATCATTGGTTACTCTTTTGTCCAACAAGCTACTGATATTGAATTACTCCAGCTAGAATTACAAACACGGTTGGGTGCTAATTGGCGCAAACCAGCTATTGTGGCAAAAATTGAAACTCCTGAAGCAATTAAAAATCTCCCTGAATTGATTGTACGTGCTGCGGGTAAGCAGCCTTTTGGTGTGATGATTGCCAGGGGGGATCTGGCAGTAGAAATTGGTTATCAACGTCTAGCAGAAATGCAGGAAGAAATTCTCTGGCTTTGTCAAGCTGCTCACGTTCCCGTAATTTGGGCAACTCAGGTACTAGAAAATTTAGTTAAAAAAGGAATTCCCTCACGAGCAGAAATTACCGACGCAGCAATGGCAGAAAGAGCGGAATGTGTGATGCTCAATAAAGGGTATTATATTGCTGAGGCTGTGACTATTCTCGATGATGTTTTAACCCGTATGGAAGCACATCAGTCAAAGAAAACACCCCAGTTAAGAGCTTTGCATTCTTGGTAATAGAGAAGCTAGTGGTTAGTAGGAGCAAGGCAGTGCCTTTCCCGTACAGTAGTTAGCAGAGGACACACAAATGACAGAAGAATTCAGTAACATCGAAGAACAATTTTTATATCCCATTGGTAACTATTACGGTGAGTTTACTCCTCAAAATTTGGTTTTCAATGCCAACTTGCAACAGTTTGCCCAACAAGTTTCTTATCTGTGCAGTCTAGAGGCAAATGGCAAAATTAGTCCTGAAGATACTTATGAAGAGATTAAAAAGTTTTGGAAACAGCTTAAGCATTCTAAGAAAGAATTGTTAGATAATACAAATTACACCCCAGAGGAGTAAGCGGATAGCGAAGATGAGCCAGAAAGATAATGCTGTGACATTGGGAGAATGGGCAAGTATTGCGATCGCCAAACATACTCGCAAGATGCTCAAGTATGAAGCTAGAGTAATCCAAGATAAAGATCCAGAAGATTTACATCAAATGCGGGTGGGAATGCGACGTTTACGAAGTGCGATCGCTGGTTTTGCCATCGCTTTAGACTTACCAAAAACAGTCAATGAGAAAAATATCGCTAAAATTGGGCGTTCTCTAGGAAAACTGCGAGATTTAGATGTTTTACTAGCTACCTTAGCTAATTATTATCGATCGCAATTACCAAAGGGAGAACAAAAGAGCTTAGATAAAGTTATCAAATCCCTGAATAAGCAACGCAAAAAAGAATTAAAACAGGTTCGGGAAACTCTCAACAGCAAGCTTTATCTCAATCTCCAGCAAGGACTACAAGATTGGTTAGAAAAGCCAAAATGTCAAGCAATAGGTAACTGTTCTATTTATCCTGTTTTGCCAGATTTACTTTTACCTCAAATTAGTCAACTGTTACTTCATCCTGGTTGGTTAGTAGGAGTCGAACTAAAAGAGGACAAAATCCAAATTCCTGAAATGTTGAAGGAAGAAGAGATAGAGCAACTCTTAGAACAGGAAGAATCCCTTCTCCACGATCTGCGTAAGCAAGCCAAAAAGACTCGTTACAATCTAGAGCTATTTTCTCGATTCTACGATGATACTTACCACTACTACGTCAAGCAAATAGAACAAATTCAAGAAGTTCTAGGTCAAATCCAAGATTGTTACGTCTTAAGAGAGGTGTTAGAAAAAGTCTTGAATTCAGCTATCGCCGAGAAAATGCCTGAATTAGCAACTTTACTAACCAAAACCCGCTATCAAAAATGGCAAGAATGGTCAATTTTACAAGAAGAGTTTCTTGATGATAAAACCCGCCAAGAATTAAGACAAACCATACAACAACCTTTAACAAGTCAGGAGTCAGAAGTCAACTAACCACTAACCACTAACACAATTAACCATGTCCTCTAAACGAGTCGTCACTATTAATAATCTCAACCATGCTTTTGGTAAAGGTGAATTACGCAAACCTGTACTATTCGATGTAGACTTGGATATCTTGGCGGGCGAAATCGTGATTATGACTGGACCTTCAGGTAGTGGAAAAACTACTCTCTTGACCCTCATTGGCGGTTTGCGTTCTATACAATCAGGTAGTGTTAAAATCTTAGGACAAGAACTGTATGGTGCAAGTAAAAACGAATTAGTTAAGGTTCGCAATCAGATCGGTTTTATTTTTCAATCCCATAACTTACTCTCTTGTCTGACTGCAGAACAAAATGTACGCATGTCTCTAAGACTGCATCAAGATATCCCCTTTGAACAACGCAGTGCCATGACAACGCATATTCTAGAGGCAGTAGGACTAGAAGATAGATTGAATTTTTATCCTGATAACCTTTCTGGAGGACAACAACAACGAGTAGCGATCGCCCGGGCTTTAGTTAGTCAACCTCAGCTAGTCTTAGCCGATGAACCAACGGCTGCCCTAGACAGTAAATCTGGTCGTAACATTGTGGAAATTATGCAGCAGTTAGCCAAAGAACAAGGTTGCACAATTCTGTTAGTAACTCACGATAATCGTATTTTGGATATAGCCGATCGCATTGTGGATATGGAAGATGGTCGATTGGCAAGAGATACGGCTTTGGTTAGTGGTTAGTGTTATAAAAATTTTATTGATTACAATTGCCAGAGCGATCGCTATTTTATAGCAATAGGCAAATCCATTTTGGACTTTGGATAAACAGGAGACAGTTTACTTTTTGCGATAGTCTTTAGGAGTCATACCTGTAACTTTACGAAAATATTTTCCTAAATGGCTCTGACTATTGAAACCAGAGTCTAAAGCTACATCCGCGATCGACATATCTGCTTTTTTAAGTAAACGTTTGGCTAGTTCAATTCTTTGCTGCATGACATACTGATGGGGAGATATTCCTGTGGATTGTTTAAACAGTCTACTGAAATGAAATTGACTGATTCCGAGATAGGTTGCTAAATCTTGTAGTTTAATTGATTGAGTGAGATGGTCATTAATATAATCTGTTACTTGAAGTAAGGCGCGGTCTCTCAATCCTCCCTCATAAGTTGCTATTTGAGGTTTCGTTATAGAGTAGTCTCGTAGTAGGTTGATTGTTAAAGCATTGGTTAAAGATTCAACATAAAGCTTTCCTCCCCCATTACTACCTTGATAGAGTTCAGAGCGTAACATCATTGCCAGCTGTTCAATTTGAGGATTGCGGGTACGAAACTCTGTAGTCAATTCTAAGCGATCGGGATCGGCATTAATTGTTTCTCTGGCAATTTGTTTGAGAAACTGGGGAGGAATCGTAATCTCTAAATAGTGGTCATCACCATAAGCTCGATACGAACTATGAACTTCGGCTGGCGTAATTGAAAAATCGCCTTTAGCATATACTCCCACAAAAGAGCGATCGCCGATAGCTTGCCAAATGCGATGAGGTTTATTTGCTAAACACAAAGTAATTATATGTTTTTGACAAGAGTTCAAGTCACAACCTCCTGGCGGTAGCTTGAATTCCTCGATCAAAATAGATTCCCAACCTAAATTTTCACTGGAAACAATTGGGGATGGGATTTTAGTTTGTGGTTTCTGTGACGAGCTTGCCATAAACGTTTTACCTTTTGTTCTCAACTCGCAGCAAGATTTTGATAATCACGCAAGATTTAAATAGCTCTAAATTGTTGAGTTACTTATTCTGTAATTGTAACGATTAAACAAACAAAACTTAATAAGTATAGAGCTTTCCTAAAATATGATTAACTTACTACATATTGATGCTAGTCCGAGGGGCGATCGCTCTCACTCTCGTAAAATGACCAGAGAATTTGTGGAAACTTGGCAACAATTTCACCCTCAAGATCGAGTTATCTATCGCGACATTGGACGTAATCCTATCCCTCATGTAACCGAAGCTTGGATTGCTGCTGCTTTTACTCCACCAGAAGAGCGATCGCCCAAAATGCAAGAAGCTCTCCGCATTAGTGATGAATTAGTAGATGAATTGTTAGCAACAGATATATATGTAATGAGCGTACCGATGTACAACTGGAGTGTGACTAGTGGCTTCAAGGCATATATTGATAATATTGTCAGAATCGATCGTACTTGGGCTTATATTCCCGATGAAAACCCCGAATTTCCTTATAAACCTTTAGTTCAGGGTAAAAAAATGTTCGTTATTGCTTCTCGTGGCGATGGTGGTTTTGCCCCAGGAGAACGCAATCATCAAAGGGATTTACAAATACCACTAATTAAAGAAGTATTTGGGATGCTAGGTATTACGGATATTACTTTTATTACAGTGGAAAATGATGAGTACGGCGGACAAAAACTTACTGATTCTCTAGCTGCTGCTCGTTCCAGAATTTCCGAGTTAGTTGCTGCTTAAAACTATTCAGTCGATACGGTACGCTCACCAAGAAACTGACTAAAGCGCAGAAGATAGCCATCTGGGTCTTGTACCAAGAACTCTCGTTGACCTAAAAGTACCTTACCTGTGTTGTACCAATTATCCTTTATTTCTTTGAACAATCTAACTCGATCAGCTTCGCTGTCTCGCTTCGCGAGATCGCGGGTAAGTCTGTTGTAAACAGGTTGAATGTCATCTAACTCAATTTGAAAGTTAATGCCTCTGCCGTAAGGCTTCTCAAGCACGCCCACATTCCAACCATCCTCTCTGAACTCTTCGAGCATGAATTGTACGCTCTCAAGTTCCAGATAGACAAACTGAGGATTTTCTCTGGCAAACAAAACTTTAAAGCCCAAAAGCTTGGTATAAAACTCAAGACTTAGAGCAAAGTCAGAAACAGTAAGTTCTGGTACTAACTTATTCCAGTTCATATATTAAAAGATTTGCGACTAAGACAATAATTTATTTAAATTTTAGGAGTAAAAATGTTACCAGAAAAGAAGCATATCACTAATAAAACTCACCAGCAAAAAAGCAAATTTGTTACGGTCATTCATCCAGAAATAACTGCTATCACAACTATAGAAGAAAATAGCGATCGCGCTAAAAGCGAGGCACTAAGAGATCGCGAATTCCTAATTAGTTGGTTATTTCTGATTGGCTCATTAATATTTTTCTTCGATGGATTAATCGAACTTACTGAAGGCATTTCAATTCACGTCTTTCTTCACCTTCCTGCTAGTGTTATGTTTGTTGTTGGTTCAGTCCTTTTTATGCCAACAGATAAAAACAATTAATTTTGTTTTGGATTACTTGCAGAATGCTATTCTAGGACGGCTGTTGCCTCAATCTCTATCAAGAAATCCTTAACAGCAAGTGAGGAAATACCAATCCAGGTTGTTGCAGGTGGGCGATCGCCAGGAAAAAACTCCTTAAGTACTTCTGCGATGACATCACCTTCTTTATCAGCATCATAGTTCACCATATAAATTCGTAGCGATACGACATCTTTGAGTGAACCACCAACTTCTTCTAAGGCTGTTTTCACATTTTTTAAGCACTGTTGCATTTGTTCTCTGCGGTTAGTACCTACTACTTTTTCTTCAGCATTAAACGGTACTTGACCTGATAAGTATACTGTTCGACCACCCTGAGTAGTAACTATTTGAGAGAAACCAAATTTTAAACTTGGAAACAACGAACTTGGATTGATATGTTCTTTAGGCATCCTTGCACTTGACCCAACTTTCATTGATTGAAGAACTTACACTCAGAGTATATCAAGGCACTCTAACTTTGAACTTTGATAAACAATCTCTAAACTGAAGTTCCCTTTTGAAAAATTGATTTAACTATCTGGAAATTTATTATCCATGCTTGATTTGTAGACAACATTTAGCCAATTGGTATTAATCGCTAAATAATTTTAAAGTAGAAATGGAGAGTTAGAGATGAAAGTCTTTCTCACAGGAGCAACAGGTTACATTGGCACAGTTATTGCTGAAAAATTACAAGATGCAGGGCATAGTGTAGTTGGTTTAGCCAGAAATGAAGTGTCAGCTAACAAATTAGCCAAACAAAATATCGAACCATTTTTAGGAGATTTAAAACATCCTGAGCGATTAGCTCATGCAGTAAGGCAAGTAGATGGAGTAATTCACACTGCATTTATCCATGACTTTGATCATTGGGCAGATGCAGTAGAAACTGATTGTCAGGTTATTGAAGCTTTTACTGGTGCCTTAGCTGGTTCAGGCAAGCCTTTAATCACTACCTCAGATACTAGTGTCCTTGGAGACACAGAAACTGAAATTGTCGATGAAGACTACCCAATTGCCACAGACTTTTTTCTAGCTGAACGTGCCAAAGCTGAATCTGCTGTTATTCGCGCTAGCAAAAAAAATATTCGCAGTGTGGTTTTGCGTCTGCCACTCTATATTTACGGGCATGGAAGTGATAATACTTTCGTTTCGATGCGGATTCAAGAGGCTCAAAAAATTGGTGTTGTCCCTTATGTCGCTCCTGGAGAACATCAAGTATCTGCTGTCGATGTTGATGACGTGGCACAACTTTATTTATTAGCTTTGGATAAAGCCCCTGCTGGTTCAATTTTTCATGCTGAAACTGAATCGGGTATTTCCGATAAGGCGATCGCCGAAGCTATTAGTCGTATAGTAGGTTGTAAAATCAAAGGCATTTCCTCTGATGAAGCTATCTCTAAGTGGGGAATCGGAATTGCAGCTTTTTTCTCTATTAACAATCAAGTTTCTGCCAAAAAAGCTAAAGAACAACTAGGCTGGAAACCTCAAACAACTTTGTCTCTTTTAGAGGATATTGCCCAAACTCACAAACTAAGCATAAGAGCAAACTACTCCTAAGATAAATTAGGAAAAAGGTAACAAAATAAAAAAGATAAAACTTATCAAAATTAGAGCATGGTTTTTTCCAGCATCAAACCAACTTCTTGACCATAGGAAAGTTCCAGGGTATGACCATCGGGATCGCGCAGAAGTGCCCAATAACCTACTGGATATCCAGAGTCTTGCGGTTCTTTAACTAGTAGACCCTCGGAACGCGCTTTGTTACAGAGAGTATCCATATGCTCACGACTTGGGCAACCAACACCGAGATGTGCCAATGGAGAAAGAACAGGATGCACAGAATCAGTTTGAATTAGAACAATTACAAAAGGGCGAGTACTATCAGTGAGCCAAACTACTGTAACACCCGTTTCCTCATCAACACGACGATGAACAACCTGCATACCTGCATAGGTGGAATAGAATTCAATACTTCGCTCAACATTTGATATGGGGAGCGCGACGTGAGTGAGTCCAATATCAATCATTGCTAGTTACAGAAGGCACTAATCAATAACCTTCTTTCTCAAATTATAAATAGTTTCAAAAGGAGAATTATCATGTCATTTGCTAAAGCTTTTAAAATATTCTTGGCGATCGCTTTTCTGTCTATCTTCCTGGGATTTAATTCATTTTTTATGGGAGATACGCTGGCTGAAACCATATCAAATACTCAAAAAGAAACACTAGAATTCAAGCAGTTAATCGATCGAACTCATGGTGCTTGGAATAGCCATAATCCTGATAACCTATCAAAATTCTATATCAAGGATGCAGATTTAATTTTCTACGATGCCTTACCAATGCAATATCAAGGTTGGGATGATTATAAACAAGGCATTCAAAAAAATTTGTTCGATAAGATGCCTAAATTTATTCTTTCTGCTAATGACGATATTAATTTGACACGGCGAGGTGATTTAGCCTGGACAACATTTACCTGGCATCTTTCGGCAGAATTAAATGATGGAACTCCCATTGAAACCGATGGCAGACAAACTGATATTTGGGAGAAGCACGATGGTGAATGGTTAATTATTCACGAGCATATCTCGACACCAATATCTTTATAGAGCATTGCATTATTATAAAAACAATCTTGCGTAATTTTGAGTTGATTATGAGATTGCCAATATTTCAAGTTGATGCTTTTACAGATAAAGTATTCGGTGGTAATCCTGCTGCTGTCTGTCTTCTAGAAAACTGGCTATCTGACGATGTTATGCAGCAAATAGCCAGGGAAAACTCTGTTGCTGAAACAGCATTTTTTATTCCATTAGATGAAGGGTTTGAAATACGTTGGTTTACACCAGAAATTGAGATGGATTTATGTGGACACGCAACCTTAGCAGCAGCGCATATTATAGCAAGACATCTCAACTATTCTCTGTCGTCTATCCAGTTTAAGTCGAAAAGTGGAAAGCTTACAGTAACAATTGAAGATAAGCTACTAACCCTAAATTTTCCTTCCCGTGAACCTAAGCCTAGTAAAGCTCCGCAGATAATTTTGGACGCAATTAAATATCAACCTAAAGAAATATTGAAATCGAGAGACTATATTCTAGTGTTTGAAGATGAAGAAATAATTCGACTTCTCCAACCAAATCAAAGTATTCTCGATCGAATCAATCTCGATCCTGGTGGTATCATTGTGACAGCCCAAGGAAAAAATGTTGATTTCGTATCGCGCTTTTTTACACCACAGGCAAGTATTTTTGAAGACCCTGTGACGGGTTCTGCTCATTGTTCATTGATTCCCTATTGGAGTAAAAAACTTAACAAGGATTCTCTGGTTGCATTGCAATTATCATCAAGAATTGGCAAGCTTTTTTGTAAAAATGTAGGTGAAAGGGTTTTAATCTCAGGAGAAGCAGTGACTTATTTGGAAGGACATATTTTAGTTTAAGTCCTTCACAATCTAGTCAACCTAAGGCAGAAGTCAACAGAATCGCCAGCAAATTCAGTTTTCTATCTGGACGAGAATTTACAATCGCTGCTTCTGAAGGATTAGCTAAAAAAGTAGCTCTCATACCAATTCCCAAAAATATTGCTACATATCGATCTCCGCGTCTCCGTGTCTCCGTGTCAATCATCTGTAGCCAACTTAAATCGAAATGGGATTAAACTTTGATTTTGTTTATAGAGCGATCGCTATAATCTTATTTCTAGTCCGTTTTCGCCACCAAATATCCAGAAGACTTCTATAATTCATGGTAAGGTAGGAAAATTTCAAAGATACCCCATGGCTGACAGAAAAAATTTTATTCCAGCACTAGGCTATGATTGGCTAACAGGTTTTTATGACCTAACCATTCGGTTGACTCTGCCTGAACGAGAGATCAGAACGAGGCTGATTGATGAGTTAGCCCTAGACTCGGAAAGGATATTAGAATTTGGCTTTGGTACAGGACAAAATTTGCTCCTGGCAAGACAAAAAAGTGATCGGTGTCAACTTGTCGGGGTGGATATTGATCCAAAGGTTAAAGCGATCGCAGCTGATAAATTGAGAAAAGTTGGTTTAGAGATTCAGCTTGACTTATACGACGGAAAAACGTTTCCCTATAAAACAAATAGTTTCGATAAAGTTTATAGTTGTCTAGTCTTTCATCAGCTGGATCGAGAAACGAAAAGCAATTGTCTTAGAGAGATATTTCGAGTCTTAAAACCTAATGGTAAATTAGTGATTGGAGACTGGGGAAAAGCGAAAAATCAATTGATGAGAGTTGCCTTCTATACTGTGCAATTACTTGATGGCTTTGAGACAACAACCGATAATGTGAAAGGCTTATTGCCAGACTTTATAACAGTGGCTGGTTTTAGGGAGGTTAAAGAAGTAGATCATATCAATACAATACTAGGTTCATTTTGTTATTACAGGGCAGTGAAATAGATATCGAATAGAGCAGATGATGCCTCTTGACATCAGAGATAGCAAGACATTGCCTTCATTGCCAAACCTTTGATTTGGGTATCTCTTTAAACTTCAATTTTGTTATTATGGCGATCGCACTTTGGAGCAACCCTTTACCAAGCTACTGTTTGTAAATTTTCTACCTCTTGGAAATAGGAATAAAAACTTCTTCTACTATCTTGAGATAATTATAACTTGAGGAATTTATGTAGTGAAATTTAGAAGCGATCGCCTTGTCAATCTACCGCTCATGAAATAGGTCGATCGATTTGATAATATAAGACTTCTACTGGTTCGGGATACTTATCCCAAGTTACAATTTCGGTTTTAATACGGTTCATCCCACTCTTTTCCATAACTCGTTGTGAACCAAGATTAGCAGAGTGAGTATCAGCATTAATATGAGCGATCTGTGGTAAATTTTTCCATGTCCAAGTAATAACAACTTGGGTTGCTTCGGTAGCAAAGCCCTTATGCCAAAATTGCCGATCGATTTCGTAATGTAAACTTGCTTCAGTTAATGATTCTAGGCTAAGTTCAATCATGCCGATTAGTTGATACTCACCCTTAAGACAGATTGCCCAAAGATAACTATCTTCATTACCAAGTATATTTTGGAAAATTGGTTTAAAATCTTCGATGGAAGTAATACTTGGATAAGGTAGAAACTGAGCATATTCAGGCTCAGAGGAATAATTAAATACGGCTGTTAAATCGGAAATTTCTAGCCCTCGAAGAAATAAACGAGATGTTTTGATAGCAGGTGGCATTGTTTATTCTAATTTTGCCAAAGTTTAGCCTAAAAGGCTTTTTTTGTTTTACTAGAGAATAGAGCGCAAAATTTTACTCGATCGAGGTTTAGAGAGATTCAGCTTGTCTTGGCTTGCGAATATTTGACTTAAAGATATTTAATCATGACTTCTAATTTAGTTAGTTCTTCAATTCGCACGGAGATTAAAAAATTTCTGCAATTAGCTGTTCCCTTAGCTAGCGCACAGATAGCACAATCTCTTACGGGGTTTTTCGATACGATTATGATGGGTAGACTATCCGCAGAAACCCTTGCTGGTGGAGGTTTGGCTTCTCTAACTTTCTTGGCTTTATTAGCTACTGCGGGGGGATTAGTTATGGGAGTTAGCCCTCTAGTTGCTGAAGCTTATGGTGCGGGACAGAAAACCAGGATTGAAACTTTAGCACGTCAAGGATTTTGGTTAGTTTTGTTGCTGACAATACCAATAATGTTGGCGATCGCCAGTTTAGATAAGATTATGCTTCAATTAGGACAAGCACAAACAACTATTACTCTGGCAAATACTTATTTAGATATCATTTTGTGGGGGTTTTTCCCTGCTTTGGGTTTTATCATGCTGAGGGGTGTTGTATCTGGCTTGTCTCATGCCAATCCTATTATGTTTATCGTCATTACTGGGACAATTTTTAATATTACTGGTAACTATGTTTTAGGATTCGGTAAATTTGGCTTTCCGCGCTTGGAATTGGCAGGACTAGCATTAGCAAGTACTTTGTCTTTTTGGGGAATGTTTTTAGCTTTGTTAATTTATATCCTCAAACATCCACAACTTAGACAGTATCGTATTATTCAAGATGTATATCGACTCAAACCAAGTATTTTAAGGGATTTAATCAAAATTGGGTTACCTATCTGTATCTTTTCTGCACTGGAAATAGGATTATTTACGATTGTGACGTATCTTATGGGTGCATTAGGCACAGAAGTACTAGCTGCCCATCAAATTGTCTTCCAAACTATTGTGGTGATCTTTATGATTCCCTTGGGAATGTCTTATGCAGCGACAGTCAGAGTAGGACAATGGTTCGGACAGAAAAATTTAGCAGGAATAAAGCGATCGGGATATCTTAGTATCGGCATAGGATTGATGTTTGCAATTGTTGTGACGATCGCGATGCTGTTATTTCCTCAAGTAATAGTTGGATTGTACTTAGATATCAAAGATCCTGCTAATGCTCAAGTTATTAATTTAGCTTTACCCATGTTAACTGTTGCTACTCTTTCCCAAATATTAGATACAGTCCAAAAAATTACTTATGGTGTATTGCAAGGAATCCAAGATACTCGCGTCCCCATGCTGCTAAGTCTTCCTGCTTTCTGGGGTGTTGGGTTGACGAGTGGCTATCTTCTCGGATTTGTTTTAGGTTGGGGTGGAACTGGTTTGTGGTTGGGACAGTCTATTGGTATTGCGATCGCTGCAATTCTGTTCGTAGTTCGTTTTCGCCATCAAATGATTTGTCAAAAAAAGTTGAGCTTGTAGTCGTTTTAGCACGGGGGAAAGAATATCAAATGACTCAACTAGAACTCATAACAGCAGCTATTCAAGAAATATATGGGTTGACTTTAATTGATATAGAACTACTACAAGATACAGATGATCTAGTTTATAAATTGCTCTCTCCTTTAGAAAAAAAATATTCCCTTAAAATCCATAGAAAGAAACTTAAACACTCAGACGAGAAAATTTCTACTCTCTGTGATTGGCTTGAGTTTGCATCTAATCAAGTCAAATTTAACCTTCCTATTCCTATCAGAAATCATCAAGGAAATTTTTTGTCACAGATACAAATAGAGGAAATCCAGTATACTTTCACGCTCTACGAATGGGTTGAAGGTATACCCATCAGCACAAGTATGACTAGTGAAAACATTGCAAAGATTGGCTCTGTAATGGCTTGTTTACACAATGTCTCAGAAGAATATAATGGCAGAGGTAAGGGAATGAGGATCTATGATGGTCATTGGTTAGAACAAGCAAGTAAAACACTGATAAGTGGATCTCAGAGACTCAATTTTTCTCAGAAAAAGCGTCAGGATTTGATTTTGGGCTTACAGAATATTAGGTTAAGTATGGATGAACTAGGATATATGCCCAGTAATTTTGGCATTATTCATTCCGATCTACACTTCAGCAACATTCTTCTGAATGATGAAAATCTCTCAGTGATTGATTTTGACGATGTGGGGTTTGGTCATTATCTCTTCGATATTGGTACGACTTTCAATGAGTTTGCCGATTACGGACAACGTTATAGCAGCATGGTGGAAAGTTTTATTCAAGGCTACCAGTCTCAAAGAACTTTACCCCAAAACTGGCAGAAGTTATTAGAGTATTTTAGAGGTGTTGCTGCTGTAGCTTATGCTGAATGGGTATTTTCACCAGAAAATGAATGGGTGACTAATCAAAAAATGAGTTTTGGTATTTCTTCCTTAAAGCAAATATGCCAATTGAATTAGCTGCTGTCTTTCTTCAAGGGCGAAGCCCATTAATTACCTATTACGGCGAAACCAACGCACAAATAATTTTTCTAATTCCACCCAAACAAAAATCAAACTACTAAAACCAAGACAAATTAAAATTTGCGATCCCGTCAGAGGTTGAGTGTTAAAAAAGTTACGCAGAGGTTCGATAGTAACTAGCATTAACTGTAAAGTAGTTGTTACTAATACTGCCATTAGTAAATAGGGATTAGACCAAGGATTTAGTTCTATGGTTAAACGATGACTAGATCGCACCGCGATCGCATGTCCCATTTGGGCAATACAAAGGGTGGTAAAGACCATAGTTTTCCACGATTCAGGATTGCCAGATGCTTGGGCTTCATGATATGCCCATACCATTAAGGTAATAGTAATCAGAGCAAAGATAATCCCAATGCGAATAATATATGTACCAAGCCCCCTGGCAAAGATACTTTCTTGGGGATCGACAGGGGGACGACGCATAATATCTGGTTCGGCTGGTTCAACAGCTAGGGCAAGGGCTGGCAAACCATCGGTGACTAAATTCATCCAGAGAATTTGCAGAGGAATAAGAGGAACATCTTGTAATCCAATGATTGGGGCAGTCGCAATCACAATAACTTCCCCCACATTACTACCGAGAATATATTTAATAAAGCGACGAATATTACTATAAACTACTCTTCCTTCTTCGGTAGCAGCTACTATTGTGGCAAAGTTATCATCCAGCAAAACCATATCACTGGCTTCTTTACTGACATCTGTTCCTGTAATGCCCATAGCAATACCAATATCTGCTTGTTTTAGGGCAGGAGCATCATTAACTCCATCCCCTGTCATCGCTACGAATTTACCTTTTTTTTGGAGAGCTTGGACAATTCTCAGTTTATGTTCTGGGGAAACACGAGCATACACATTAACTCGTTCTACTTCCTGTTCTAATTCTGCTGAGGATAGACTTGCTAATTCTTGACCATTAAGAAGACGATCGCTCTCTTGAATCATAGTTAATTTTTGAGCGATCGCTCTAGCAGTTAGGGGATGATCTCCCGTGATCATGATCGGTCTAATTCCTGCCTGTTTACATCGCTGTACTGCTTCTTCCGCCTCTGTTCTAGGAGCATCGAACATTCCTACCAACCCCAACCAAATTAGCTGTTGTTCTACAGTATTTTCTGCTTCATTTTCTGTTTCTACTGTCGGTATTTCTGGTAGGGGTTTATAAGCAAAACCTAAGACTCTTAATGCCTGTTCTGCCATAGCAGCATTAGCTTGCAGAATTTGATTTTTGGCTGCTGCATGTATGGATAAAACATTTTCTCCCAATTGATAAGAATCACACTGCTCTAAAACTAATTCTGGCGAACCTTTGGTAAACATTACATAAGAAGAAGCAATATTCCATAGCAAATCACCATTGCTCGAACAAATTGTACTCATCCGTTTTCGTTCCGAGGAAAAGGGAAATTCTCCTACTCTTTGAATTTTGCTGTTGAGAGTTTGCTGTTGGAGATTAGCTTTTCCTGCTAGAGAAAGTAAGGCAGTTTCTGTCGGATCGCCAATGGTATTCCATTTTCCTTGTCCATCTTGAGCCAGAGTTGCATCATTGCAGAGAATACAAGCAATTAATAAATTAAATAGCTCTCTATATTCTTGAGGCTCGATTACTTTTTGTTGTTTATCTAAAAAATCTCCTTTTGGTTCATAACCATTTCCTGTAACTGTCCAGGTATCTCTCAAAGTCTCAACTTTCTGCACAACCATCTTATTTTGCGTCAGAGTTCCTGTTTTATCGGAACAAATGGTATTAACAGAACCAAGGGTTTCTACAGCAGGTAGTTTCCGAATAAGAGCATGGCGTTTAACCATTCGTTGTGTTCCCAGTGCCAAAGTCACAGTAATTACAGCAGGTAAGCCTTCTGGAACTACGGCTACTGCCATAGAAAGGGAAACTTCTATCAATTCTTGGATACGACTAAAATTGCCTACTTGTAGCGTCCCAAAGATTACTACTACCGCTACTAGGAGCATTGAACCAGTAACTAATACTCGCCCTAACTGATTCATTCTCTGCTGTAAGGGAGTAGGTTCATTCTCGACTGATTGCAGCATCCTAGCAATTTTACCCAGTTCAGTTTCCATCCCTGTTTTGGTAACTACTGCCTTAGCTCGTCCTTGTAGCACTTCAGTACCAGTAAATACCATGTTAGTGCGATCGCCAATGGGGGTGTCTTCCTTTAAACCTGATTGATTGGGGCGTTTGTAAACAGGTTGAGCTTCCCCAGTTAAAGCAGATTCGCGAATTTGTAAATTAAAAGCTTCAATAATTTGTCCGTCAGCACAAAGTTGATCTCCTGCTTCGAGAAAGATAATATCTCCTGGTACCAGAGTAGATGCTTCCACTGCTAATCTATTTCCATTTCTTAATACTTGCACTTCAGGGGAAGCAAGATTTTTGAGGGCAGCAAGAGCTTTTTCCGCCTTAGTCTCTTGTAAATAGCCTAAAATTCCGTTCAGAATGACGATCACCAGAATAGCAATGGTATCTTTAAAAGGTATTTCCTCTTTGGGTACACCTACCTGTTGTAAATTAACCAAATCCAAGATACCTGAAATAATTGCTACAGCAATCAGCATCAGTAGCATAATATCTTTGAATTGATCGAGCAATATTGACCAAGAATTACGACCAGCAGTTTCTTTTATTTCATTCGTCCCATAATGATCTAGTCGTTGTTCGACTTCTTGGTTCGTCAAACCTCTATCTGTGTTACTGCCCAGTTGTTGTAACGTCTGGGATACTGGTTGAGTGTACCAGACTTGTTGACGATCGACAAAAGAATTAGGATGGTTAACTTGATTCACAAAAGATTTATTTGGTTATTTAGTGAATATCCGCATATTATCTTTATTTTATGTGACTGAAAGTGCAACTTTACCAAAGCCTTGTTCTAGCGATCGCCAAACAGAACGTTATTTATCAACTACTTAAATATCTTCCTCTTCGTAACCATTTGCCTTCCCCCCCCTCGAGCGATCGAGCTTGGAAGCAGGCAGAATTAACTTCAGCAGCATCCTCAGAACCGAAAAGGCTGACACAGAGAGGGCTGGTGAAGTTAGTTATGTTTGAACGCAGCGGTCAATCGTGCCAATTCCTAACTCCGTAGCTACCCAGTCCCTCAAGAATTCCTGAATTTTGGCTCGCGACATGCGGTAGCGGACAGCCAGACTGGCAATCAGCGTCGCTAAGAGCGGTCCGACTAATACGTATTCCGTTAGCTTCAGGTCTCTGCTCCGACCTTCGACTTCAGAAACATAACCTTTTCCTGGCTTGGCTTGAGAGCTATGACCGCAGTCGCAGGTAGCTTCATAGTAATGGTGTAATTGACAGACGACTCGGAATCTATCGTCTTCTCTTTCTAGCTCCAGGACGTAATGACCCATGTAAGGCTTGGGGGCACCATGACTCAGGTTCTGGCCACAGGCGGCACAATTCGAGGGATAGTGGGGAACGATTTCCTCAGCCACTAGGGGAGTACTCCGCCATTGACTCGGAGTCCCTGGCTGATGGCCAGGTCTTCTCCTCTTGTTTGAGTCGTCCTGATGGGGTTGACCGCCGTCCTCTTTATCTGGGCTACTCTCTTCCTCTTGGGCTGATGAAATTTCTTGCCCTTCGAGCTTCGCCTCTGACTCGGTTGATTCTTGGTCTGTCCTCTCTTTCTCTGTTAAATCTGCTTGGCGGTAAGGATTGTCTGAAGATGGCGGACAAGAGCTATTTTGGGAATTTTGTTGCAGCTTTTCCCACTGCTCCACCGCTAGCTGATGAAGATTAATAGCAACTTTTACCAATCTCTCCTTTTCCAGGGATTGGAAGTAGTCCCGATTCATCTGCGCTAGATCGTTTTTGTCAAGTTGCCTCATGAAACATAGCATACCCGATGGGAGCACGAGTTTCAATTTTTGACCCTTGTAGCGATCGCTCGAGGGGGGGAAGGCAAATGGTTACCTCAATAACTGAGAATTTTCTGGAGAAAATTTAAGGAAATCGCATAAGTTGGTTTGACCCCCGTGAGACCCAAACTCCCAGAAGCTAGTGTCCTACCAGTGATTAAGGGATTATCAGAAGCATAGTAAACGTAGCGCAAGATGACATTTTCATCGATACTCTTGCGAATTTTCGCTGCTGCTTGAATCGCTTTTTGTAAGTGCGCTCCTTCCATCTCCAAGCCAATTACATTCCAAGAAGAACTTTTAAAATAATCTAAAACATCCACATTCTGAAGTGAAGTTCCCAAGACAGTCAATAAAGCACCTTGGTAAACAGGAATTCCTACCCCTTGAAAATCTTGTGGACTCATTTCGTTGTCCAAGGGATAGTTGTCTGCTGTCCCTTCAAAAATATGCGCCGTGGGAATCATTAAATCTCCCTTATTGCCCACTAAGATTCCTGCCTTACCCATAACGGAAATCGAGTGGAGATTAAGTTTTTTTGACTGTCCTTCGATTTGATAAGGCTTGAGTAATTCATCGAACAGCTCAAATGCTTGCTCGCCAAAAGCATAATCCATCACTACTATAACTGGCTTCTTTTCCTCCACTAATACTCGGTCGAATTTTAACTCTGAAGAGAGTGAATCTAAAGGTAACTCTGAAGTATCAAAAATCTGGACGTGAATATTTGTCCCTGCTCGATCTTCGAGATAATACATTCCCTTCTTGAGGGCCAACTTGAGGACTTCTTGATTGAGATGAGCATTTTCTGGCAAACTGAGTTGACGAGCCAGAGCTTCCATGGTTTCTTCTGCTGCTATTTTCTGCTTGAGAGCGGGATAGGCATAAAGACAATTCAGAATGCTATGTAGATTAGCACTGATAATATGAAGGGGACGCTGCCACAAATTTTGCCTCCAGAGAAATTCTTTGACGTCCGTAGCCCACTTTTCTCCATGAATATGATGACCAATTCTTTCCCGTAATGCTGAACTAAAGGTAATTTGCCGATCTTGCTTCTGTTGCCTCTCTTCCATTGCCACTCGTCCTAACCAGTAAACGAGGGACAATAAACCGTTGTTGTCTGGTTCTCCTTGACGAAACCGCTGTTCGGCTTCCAGAGTTTCGGCAAAAGTGCGTCCTAACAGCGTACTAGTATAGGCAATAGCTTGTTCTTTAACTTCGATTTCTTCTAAAGAAGAAACGGAACTTCCTTTAGCTGTTTGCTCTAGGACAATTTTTTCGAGCTTTAACCACTCTGGAGTCGGATGACCCTCATCCATAGCGTGCGCTCTAATTTTGTCAGCTTCGATGTACAGAAAAGTTAGATGAGTGAGAATATCATAAATTTCACTACGTCCTCTAGTCACTTCGATCAGCATCGTTTCTCGATCGAGCCGATAGCAATGGCGACGACGCTTAGCTGGAACAATTTTGGTCAATCCCGAATTATTGTAGCCTTCTGCTGCAATCAGTTGGACAAAGCGACATTTTTCAATTCCTCTGGGTAATCGAGCCCTGACATAAGCCAGTCCATTCAGTTCTACTTTGTCTGAATCAGCCATTGAACCGTAAATTTCTGGTCGTAAAGTCAAAAGAGCTTCACTTAAAGCCGAACCAGACACCCCTCCTGGCTTGTAATGACCACGGACAAAAAGATGGCGCATAATTACATAAATGCGCTCGATCGCTGCTCTAGATTCTTGAGCGCGAGAGCGGGGCGGAACTGATATACTCATCGATATTTATGTAGATCGCACTAAAAATTTAATCTAGTTCTAATTTAGGCTGAATTGAGCCTCTACAGCTCTTGCTTCTATTTCTTCTTCTCCCCCGTGATGGATAACTCATCACAGCGAGCTAGATTTTGAGACTGATACTAAATCTCTATAATTCATCACCATCAATACTTTCAGCCTTTTTGTGATGGGTTGTGATGGATGTGACGGTTAATATCAAAACTTTCTTTCTTGCTCCGTCCTAACTCGGAGGCTTGCCCTCGAATGGGGGAAACCTCCGAGCGGGCGGTGCGTGACGCGAAGCTAATCCTTTAGGGCTTTTTTAGCTGATTTTTCTAGCTTGCTCGCTCTGGGTTTTGTAGTATAGTTGGCTCACTCGAACCATTTGATAAGCTCTAAAGGTCATAGGCGCGATTTTCAGTTAAGAAAAAGCCCCCTCTTTAGACCTGGGGCTTACTTTGATAGAAAATAATCCTCTTTTATTATCTGTTAGCTTTGGAGTTTTAACCTCAATCAGAATGCAAGATTGGCATCTTTTTCATGCGAAACTTCTCTAGAGAAATGCCCTTATAACAACAAAATAATTATATTATTTAATTTAGAAAAAACAACAACAACTGTCCCAATTTATGTGGTAAGGTAATTTTACCTTCAATTACATAAAGTAGAAGTGATTACGATAGAAAAAGCAATTGACCCTCAAACCGAGGAAAGATTTAGTTGCGTATTCGATACAGAAACTTGTTTGCCAGTAGAACCGATACAACGCTACTTAAACTACTGTCGCAAAAGACAATTAGCTGCTAATACAGTTATGACCTATGCTTGTCGGCTCTTAGATTTCTGGCATTGGTTAGAATACAAATCTCTTAACTGGCAAGATGTTGGTTTAAATGAGTTAGCTGATTTTGTTAACTGGTATCTTCTGGGTGGAGAGGTAGAAGTTATCTCAGAAGAGGTTAGAGAAGTAGTATCTAAACGCAGTCCACGCACCGTTAATCAGGCAGTTACAGCTATTCAGGGGATGTATGAATTCCACGCTGTAGAAGGTAGGATTAATGAAAAGAAATTTACTAAACTAGCTCACGGTTGGGGTAAACGGGGTGGGTTCTTAAGAGGTATTGTCAAAAGCAGTCCCGAAAGACGGAAGCGAATTAAAGTCAAAGAACCAAAAGTTTTTCCTGGTTGTCTGATGGACGAACAAGTAGTTCAACTAGCTAATGCTTGTTACACCTATCGTGACAGATTGATAGTGATGCTGTTACGAGAAACAGGTGTTAGAAGGGGAGAACTCTTGGGGCTACATTTAGTTGACGTACAAGATTTTGATGTCAAAGGAAGAATTAGAATTGTTCGACGGGATGACAATCCTAATGGTGCTACAGCTAAAGGTACAGAGCGAGAAATTCCTATTTTACATAACCGCGAAGAGATACAGGAGACATTTCAAGCTTACCTATTAGAAGAATATCCATCCGAAGCAGAACAACAGGGACATGGAATGTTGTTTGTCAATTTGGATGGTAAATATACAGGTAAACCAATGACCAGTGCGCGATTAAATGACTTGTTTTACCAGTTAAGAGATAGAACTGGTATCAAAGCTCATCCTCACTTGTTTAGACACACATTTGCCACTCGTATGCTGCAAGCGGGTTATATGGACGAATATGTGCAGCAATTACTAGGTCATAAATCCATCGCCACAACAAAAGATATCTATTCTCACGTACTGGATGAGATGAGTTTAGATGCTTATTTAGCAAGAGAGGAAGAAGAATAGAATGTTACCCATTGAAGCGTTACAGGAAAGAATTGGGCAGTCAGAATTAGGACGAGAATGGATTAATAATCCTTTATTAGACCGGGATGTTTGGTCAGTTGAAGAATTGGGTTATACCGAAGAAGAATCCAGAATAAAGGGAACTCGAAATATCTACTTTGAAGATTTTTCCTTGCCTTGGCTCAAGTTATTAGCTAAGTTAACAGCTTTAGCTAGTACTAGGGAAAAAGATAGCTTAAGCTCAGTTAGCAAGAGAGTTAATTACTTAAAACAGTTTGATAAGTTTCTAGTGACAGAAGGCTATAATCAGCCAAAATTAATAACTGATTCCCTGTTACAAAAATTCGTTGCTACTGGAAGTAAAAACAACAGGCAAGCAACAATAGCTTACGTTTCTCGACTATGGGCTGAAGAACAATGGCTAAGACTACCTTATACACCTCGTAAATACAAAAAGAAAGCACCTCAAATTGAGACGATTCCAGAGGAGATATTACATCAGATTTATGAAAATTTTGACCGATTTCCACCGCCATTAGAACGACTATTTAGGCTACAGCTTGTCTTAGGATGTCGTATCGGGGAAATGCTCAGAATGCCCCGTCAATGCCTTAAAAAAGAGGGGGAACAATGGTTTTTACTGAGATGGGTACAAAAGCGCAAACATTGGCGATTTTACCAGATTCATTCGTCTGTGGCTGAATTGGTCAGAGAGCAGCAAAAGTTTTTAGATGAACAATTGGGTTCTAATTCTGACTTTGACAAGCTGTTTTGTAAAGCTTCTACCGCAAATCTAGATGGTGCTTCGCAAGGAGAAAGATTTGATATAGAACCAGTTTATTTGCCCCAATCACTCTCTAATGCGGTTATTCATCTTTGGTTACGTGACTTTAGTGAAAAAGCAGATTTAAAGGATAAATACGGCAATAGATTTCATCTAAAAAGCCATCAATTTCGGCGTACTAAAGCTAGTGTAATGGCTTACTGCGAAGCAAAAGATGAATATATTGCTGCCGTTTTGGGACATGGTTCGTTAGATATGCTGCCTCACTATCGCAAGCGTTCTTTAGAAAGATTAGAGAAAGAAGCCGATACTAAAGGCTATGTCGATATGTACGGTCGTGTAACTGGTTTCAAACCAAGAAAGCGCAGATATGAAAGATTAGCTGAACTACTTAAAGTTAGTACCCCATTGGGCGAATGTCATCGACCCACAATATTAGGAGATTGTCAGTATCGCTACGCTTGTCTGAGTTGCGACCATCATCGAGTGACATTAGAAGATAAACCAAAACTAGAAAGCGATATTCAACGTTTACAGCAAGATTTAGAAAAAGCACAAACAGCAGGACAAGAGAGAAGAGTTACGGAAATTAATCGCTTATTAGGGTTATTGAAAACCAGATTACAAGGATTAAAAAAACTAGAAAATTTGAAGGGAGAAAATCATGAGTAATCGTAAATATCCACCGATTTCAATTCATCCTATTTTACATGGTAAATTAGAAGTAAATTGGCAACAAGAATACAATGGTGAATTTTGCTGTCCATATTGTAAAGTAGGAAAAATTACAGGTTTCCATCGGCGCGAGAAAACAATTTGTAAACTAAGTCTTAACTGTAATTCTTGCAAAAAAGATACTTGTTTGACGCAAAGAATTTCTGGTTTACAAAAAAAACACTTACCCATTTTCCAACATCAGACTTCAAACAAAATACTCAAAATTAATTGGAAAGAAGAATATAACAATGAATATTATTGCCCTAAGTGTAAAACAGGAATACTTAAAAAATTATTTTATAGAGAAAAAGCTGCCTGCAAGCTTGCACTTGGATGTGATTCATGTCAACAAAACACTTTTTTAACTTGTAAAATACCTGGAGTGGGATTAAAGTATTCTCCTATTTCTCAGCATCAAACCTTAAATGGAATACTAAAAATAGATTGGCATAAAGAATATAAAGGAGAATATAATTGTCCAGTTTGTAATAAAGGTCAATTGACTAAATATTTTTATAGACCTAATTCAATTGGGAATTTAGCTTTAGCTTGTAATTATTGTGATGTTTACACATATCTAACTTGTCACGTTCCAGTTCATATATCTAGATATCTTCCTAATATCGAATGCCCTAATCCTCTGTGTACTGACATTGGACACGATGGACAAAAAGGATGGGTATATAAGATAGAAAATAAAAATAGTAATTGTAGATGTTACTTCTGCCAAATTATTTTTAATATTAATTCAGTACATGGTGGAAGTTGGGTGAGAGGTCAAACAGAATATAAATATAAATTGCAACCATTCTCTTTTGACAAAGATATTTGGGAGTTAGAACATTTTTATGATAACCCCTATCAAAAAACACTAAATTTTCAAGAAGTAAATCCTTATTGGTATCAACAGGAAGTAAAAAAATATTTATATTATTTACTTAAATCGAAGGTATTTTCTTCAGATTCTAGGGTAAGAGCAATAATTACTGCTTTAAGGCAGCTTGGTAAAATAATTACTGATTTAGATATTAAAAACCAGAATAGTATTAATAGAAATACAATAATTCAATTTTTGGATAGTTATCAAAATAATCAAAGTATAACTATTAACGGAAAACTAGCCTGTATAAGAGATTTTTTTGATTGGCTAGATTTAGAAACTCCTTCCCTAATTCGTAGTCGTGATTTCTTAAAAGTTAGTAAAAATGATGCTGATTGGTTAGATGAAATAACTCGTCAATCTATTAGACAGCATTTAGATAAAATACCTAAACCTATTGCTCGTCATTATTTAGTTCAAGCTTATATTGCTGCCAGACCAGGAGATGTATGTCAGTTATCTTTTGATTGCTTAGTTGAAGAAAATGGCAAGTGGTATATCAAGTTTTTACAACAGAAAGTAAAGCGATGGCATAAAATACTGGCAAGTAGAAAGATTAGAAAAGTAATAGAAGAACAACAGCAGTGGATTAGAAAAGTTTTCGGTGAAGATTATTCTTATTTGTTTTGTCATTTTCGGAATATTAAGGTTACTTTTTATCCTGATTTTCCAAATATAAAACCTCTACCACACCCTCCAAAAACTGATGTTGCTATTAATCCAATGGTTCGCATCATTCGGATGCTGATAGAAAAAGAAAATATTTTAGATGCTAACGGACAAAAACCACATTTTATTGGTAGTATTACTCGTCCTAGTCGCTTACAAGAGGTTCGTACTAAATATGGAATGGAAGCTGCACAATTATATGCAGACCATAAAAGTAGCACTACTACATTCCAGCATTACGCACCACCTACTAGAGAACAAATAGCACAGGTAGATTTACCATTTCAAGAACTTTTACTCAATCCCGATAACAAATTCTTACCCTGGCAATCTGAACCTTCTCAATAAGTCTGGGAGGACTCGCCACAAAAAGTCAGGCTAATGACATCGAGACTGTCTCGGCGAGGTCGCCCAGGCTAACCTTGGCTTTCTGGGCAATGAGTTTTCCTAAGGTC
>JASJDI010000333.1 GCA_030065155.1 Xenococcaceae cyanobacterium MO_188.B29 | reverse complement strand
GTATTTTTGCTAAGAAAATATTTACGCCGATTTTCTCTCCTGAAAGTTCTGGGGATGTAGATGATGTACCTGATAGTGTCGCGCTTTGTTTGATTGATTTTGACGAGGCTACTGTAATTAATTCAATTGATCCACCACCCCATATTGTCGAGCAGATTTTTAACACAACTGGGGAATCAGGTAAATTTCGCCTTTATAAAAATCGTTTGTTGTTTTTAGTCGCTAATAAACAGGAAATAGAAAGAGCTATTGATAACGCCAGAGAATACAAGGCAATTCAAAACATTTTAAAAAATCAAACTCGTTTGGAAGATTTATCTGGTACTCAACAAAAGCAACTCAAAGAAAGAGAAGGGGGAAAAGATTTAGATGTGCGGATCTCTCTGACTAATGCCTATCGTCATCTGTTCTATCCCACCAAAGATGATGTTAAAGCTCCTATTGGGTTAATGCACTACGTTTTACCCGCTCAAGACTCCAGTACCGTTAAAGGTAATAGCAATCAGCAGTCTATTATTCTTAAAGCTCTTAAAGATTGCGAAAAAATTCGCCCCGAAGGTTCTAAGCCTTTTGCCCCTGTTTATATTTTGCAGAAGGTTTGGAGTAAAGGTTTAGAGCAATGGACGACCAAAGCATTGAGAGATGCTTTTGCTAAAAATCTGAATCTTAATATTTTGCTAGATGCCGAAATCTCTATGCTGCGAGATACCATCCGTCAGGGCTTGCAGGATGGTCATTGGGACATGAAAGTAGGAGAAAAAGTTTATCTCAAAACTGATGGCAAACTATCCCTACCTGAAACAATTGAATTTAGCGATCGCATGATCCTCTATCGTCGCGGAATTCTCGAACCACCCAAACCTAGAGTAATTGAACTAAATGCTCAGGTAATGTCCAGTAGTGAGACGGTTAAACCCGTTAGAATTCGTTGGAAAGCAAAAGGAGCATTAAAAACTAGTCTTTGTCAAGATGGAACTTTAATACCTCAAGAGTTTCGTCCTTCGGATGAATACGAAACAAAAATTACTAATACATCGGTTTTTAAGGTGATTGCTGACTATGGTAATGGAGAAACAGCAGAACAACAAGCTCAAGCTTTAATTTCCCACAATGGAAAAGCAAAAGAGCCAAATGGTAAATATAATCCTGATGATAATGGCAATGGTAGCACTAGCACTATATTTGATTATCAATCTCCTGTTATCGAACTTGACGGTACTGTCAATAAAGTTTTTACTGGCTTAATCGATTTATGTGGCGATCGCAAAGTTCAAGAAATTGAATCTTTAGAAATATCAGTGGCTCAACTGATGGACTATCGTAAATTGGGAACGGCTATTCCTTTACTAAGTCGTTTGTCTTTAAGAATTGACCAAACTGCAACTATTCAAGCGGGTAACGACCAATTTGTACGTTTAGAGTATCAAGGACAAGTAAGAGGCTTTCAAAGCTTTTTTAATACTATTAATGGGCTACTAAATAGTCCCGAAGCACAAGCAGATGTAAATCTCAAATTAATCATTGATTTTGAGTCTGGTATTTCTCCTCAAAGTAAAGAGTTAAACGATATTCATCAAGCACTCAAACGCAATCCAGCAGAACGAATTTCTCTTAATGTCAAAGTCAAGTATTAAATTATTTTTCCTTTGTAGTGCGAGTATCTTGCTCGCTGGTATCTATTCTCTCTTGGAGTAAAAAGACTTGTGCAAGAATTTCAATTAAGAGTAATCCCTACAGAAAATAAAGATTTTGCATTGGAACTATATCAGTGTGCTTATAAAAAAGCTGGAGAAAAAAAACGTCCTGCTGCGGAGAAAATTGGTTGTCTCAGAGGTAATACTTTAAATCTAATCAAGCAAAGTATTTACGATATATTAAAAGCTAACAACTACGACCCCAAAACACTTTCATCCAAACGTCAGAGCCATTATATTTTGTCGGAAGAATCAGGCGTACAGGCTGCAATTCTGTTCCAGACTTTACAACCTCTTTCTCAAAGCGATCGCATTCATAAAATTGCTACTGGAATTAGTGCAATGAGTAATGAAGAGGCTCATTATTGGTTTGCCATGATTGCCAATGGAAGACGAAAAAATGCTTTAAAAGCTTTGCGAGTACTATTTGGAGACTAGTCGCTGTGCTTCAATTCAAAATTCAAAGTTCAAAGTTCAAAATTAATTTTTTCTTGGTTTTGGCTCAAGATTTAAAATTCAATCTCTTGCCATTTTTTAGCTTCCGTGAATTGACTTAAATGTTTAACATTGGTTGTAGCAATAACAATATATCTACCTGGATATTCTTGCTCTAGTATTTTGTATTGAGCGCAGATAATTATATCAGCATCGAGACTTTTATCGTCTGCTGTGGGTATTCCTTGTATACGTGCTTCTGCCCAAAGACTGGCAGCTTCTTGTAGAACTGAATTATTAACAGGTAGAAAATCAACAAATTCAGACAATTTGTTTAGATTGTCTATTGCTTCTGAAGAAAAACCTCTTAAAGAATTAAGAATTAAAGATCGCCTCACTTCGTAATCACAGATTTGACTGCTGACAATATAAACCCCTTTGGCTAGTAACGTATATAGTCTCTCTCTTGCAGCTTCAACTTCAGCAGAAGAATTAGGATTGCAGAGTTTTCCTAATATTCCAGAATCAATCAGTACAATCATTCTAATGCTCGTATAGTTTTTGTCCTACTGGTCTTTCTTCATCGATTGTCTGCTTAAATTCTTCAAAAGCAGCTTCTTTTTCTGACGATGGTGCTTCTTGTTTCTTTTTGTCAATCCATTCTCTCAGTTTTTTCAGTTTGGGTTGATTTTTGCGTATTTGTTCTTCTCTATCCCATGCGCCGTTAGAGTTTTGCTTGGATTTTACTTTCAAATGTTCCTTAACTGATATTGCTTCTTGAGAATCTAGAGCGATCGCCTTATCGTAGCCTTCTAAAATTAAATGATATTCTTGGTTTTCTGTCTTCTCATCGGGGACTAAAGCAACGAAGCGATTTAAATCGATGATTTTTCCACCTGGTAATTCTATTGTGGTAGTCATATTGTTCAACTCCTTTATTTATAAGCCTCTAAAGTTAATAAATCCCGATCGCGATTTGAATTGCTTTTTGAATACGAGCGAATGATGCAGAAGTTATTTCACCAAAAGATTTACTTTCAAGATATTTTTTCTCTACATTAGTCATAACATCGCACATCGCCACAGAATCAGCTTTTAATCCTCCTTCACCTTGTTTAATCAAGACACGGCTAGGATTAGCTGCATCAGAAGTATCGCTAGAAAAAGGAACTACCAATACAGTAGAACTATACTGATTCCGAATATCTATCGACACTACAACTACAGGGCGTTTTTTTGTATCCCCCGATTGTTTTAAAGCCTTGGATAAATATACTTGTCGCTGACGGGGGAAATCCTCACTATTACTCATATCTTATTTCGATTCATCCCAAGGAAATTCCTCCCAAGCTGCGATCGCTTGTTCTTGTGTTTCCTCTACCCACTCTTTTTCAAATTCAATATCAGCCTTAGAACGGTTTTGATAGAAATTTCTTAATTGTTCTTCAATTTGTTGTTTGCGCCATAAACGTAATCCTTCCTCTACCGCAGCCGATCGATTTTTGGTCATTTGGTCTATTTCTTCGAGTAACCGTGAATCTACAGTGATTGATATCCTTTGTTTCTGGGAACTATTAGACATAGAAGCTGATTATATCTCTGTATAAATAATAATACTTTTTATCACACTGAAGAAGTTCAGAATTCAAGGAATCAAGAAGTTCAGAATCTTCTCAAACTCCTGAACTCCTGTAACTTCTCAATTCTTTTCCTGTAACTCCTGAACTCCTGTAACTTCTTAATTCTCTATTCCTATGAACCGTCCCCAAGTATTTATCGAAAAAATCATGCCTGTAAAACTTCTCAATCAGCAGGTGTATTACGAACACGGGGGGAATCCTTTCAAGGGGTTACATCGTTGGTATTCTCGCAAGCCATTATCTTTTTCTCGTGCTTCGGTTTTGGCTTCACTTTTACCAGCAGATATTTCGATGGAAGAGTTTGAATATTTGTTGGGTTTACATCCAGAAAAAGAGGGAATTACGGTTAAGAAAAAAGAGCCGATTAAGTTATATAAAACTCCTCCTACTAGTCGAATTATTGAGAAATTGGAGGAGTATTGCGAAAAAGTTTGGGGGAAAAGAAAGCCAGTTTGCCTGGATGCCTTTGCAGGTGGAGGTTCTATACCATTTGAAGCTGCTAGATATGGTTTAAATGTACTGGATTCGGACTTAAATCCTGTGGCGGTGGTGACGATGAAAGCAGCAATGGAATATCCCCTCAAGTTTGGGGCAGATTTACAGCAGGATATCGATAAATGGGTCAAGTATGTGGGCGATGAAGCGGAGAAAAGGTTAGCGGAGTTTTTTCCTTCTGGTAAAAGAAGTTCAGAAAACAAGAATAGAGAAGTTCAGAATAAGGATAAAGAAGACAAGAACTCAAAATGTAAGATTACTAAAAATTCTGCAACTTCTGAACTACTGAATTCTTCTGTACAGAATTATCTTTGGGCGCATACAGTTGTCTGTCCTCATTGTGAGTCGGTTGTTCCTCTTAGTCCTAATTGGTGGTTGTACAAGCGTCCAGAAAAGCAAAATTTACATAAATGGTGTGCGGTTAAGCCTATTCCTAATCCTGAGAATAAGCGAGTTGATTTTGAATTGATTAAAGGTAGAAAAGGGAAAGGTACAACCATAACAATTCAAAATTCAGAATTCAAAATTCAAAATGATGCTTCTAATAGTAATGAAAATATCGAAACTGAATACGATCCGAGTACTACAACAACTATTAGTAGAGGTGTTGGTAAATGTCCTAATTGCAGCAGCGTGATTGAAGATAATGTGATTAAATCTCAGGCAAAATCATCTGGTTTGGGTCATCAGTTATATGCAGTTGCTTACAAGGAAGGCAAAGGCGGTTTACAGTTTAGAATTCCTACGGATTTAGATTTAGATGGTGTTGCTAAAGCTGAAGCATATATTAAAGAGAGATTAGAATCTTTTGAAATTAGTAATATTGTTCCTGATGTAGAAGTTACTCACGGTCATGAAACAGAAAGATTATTTGGCATTGGTATTGATAAATGGCATAAGTTTTTTAACCCGCGTCAGCTTTTAACTCTTGTTACCTATGTAGAAATTATCAACGAAGTAAAATCAAAACTACAGATACAATACGAACCAGAGAAGGTAGAAGTTATAACAACTTATTTAGCTTTAGTTTTAGATAGATGTGTGGATAAGAATTGCCGTTTATCTATGTTTGATTCAAGCCGTGCATCCTACAGAACTGCATCAGGAATGCACGCACTAAATTTGATGTGGAATTATCCAGAAGTTAATGGTGCTATTGAACTTTGGCAATCTTGTTTAGAAGATGCGACAAAAAAATATACTCAACTCTGTCAATTATTCGTTACAAAATCTAACTCATCGACTATTCCAGGATTAGACCAATACGATCCAAAATCTATTCAAATAAATGCAGCATCAGCCGATAGTCTTTTTCATATTCCTGACAACTCCGTAGACACAATCGTAACTGACCCTCCGTATTATTCAACCATTCAATATGCCGAACTATCAGATTTTTTCTATGTCTGGCAAAAACGCACGTTAGGGGATATATTTCCCGATTTATTTTGGTCGGAACTTACGGATAAAGATCGTGAAGCGGTGGCTAATCCTTCCCGCTTCCGTAATATGGGTGCATCTCCTGAAGAACTAGCTAAACAAGACTATGAAGCCAAGATGCAACTGGCGTTTGGGGAATATTATCGCGTCTTACGGGATGATGGGGTGATGACGGTACAGTTTAACCACAAAGAATCTGGGGCGTGGGATGTGCTGACTAAATCTCTGATTGATGCTGGCTTTGAGATTACGGCATCTTGGTCAGTTAGTACCGAAAACCCCCAGAATTTACACCAAGCTAAGAAAAACTCGGTTTCTAGTACCGTATTGTTAGTCTGTCGCAAACGCGATCCTAATGCCGAACAAGCCTGGTGGGATGACTTGCGCCCCGAAGTCGCTAACCTTGTGGAAAAACGCGCCCCCGAATTTGAAGAGAATGATATTACAGGTATTGACTTGTATCTCAGTGCTTTTGGTTCGGCTTTAAATGTCTTCTCTCGTTCCTATCCCATCCTAGACAGTAGCGGGGAAGAAGTACGCCCCGAAGTTGCTTTTGCCGAAGCCAGAAAAGCCATAGCTAACTATCGTTTTCGCAAGCTGGTACAAACCGACACCGCAGGTTTCGATCCGCTAACTCAATGGTATCTCCTGGCTTGGGATGCTTTTAAAGCCCGCGAATTCCCTTTCGATGAAGCCAGACAGTTAGCCTTAGCGGTTGGTGGTTTTGACGTAAACGATTTAGCCAAAACTTATAAACTGATAGCTGCCAAAAGTGGTAACTGTACTTTACTTACTCCCAAACAAAGACATAAAAAACGCGCTTTTTCTGCCGATGCGGATAACTTTTCCAATTTGTATTTAGTAGATGCCCTACACGCCATTATCGCTATTTACGAAGAAGAACAAAATCCCCAATTGGTGAGAAACTTCATGCAAAAAACGGGGTTAAATAACAACGATATGTTGATGAAAACCTTGGAAATTGCTTTTAAAGTAATGCC
>JASJDI010000332.1 GCA_030065155.1 Xenococcaceae cyanobacterium MO_188.B29 | reverse complement strand
AGTAATGCCCAAACAAAACCAATTAATAAATAAACACAAATACCACCACGAATAGTATCAATTGTTATTTGTTGAGATAATAAAATATCGTGCAAAATTAGATAAGCTGCTATTCCTAAATAAAGAATATAAACTACTTGAATCAAAAGTAAAAATGCTATTTGCGGAAGGTTAGACAATTCCATCCGACCCACAATTTCCAGAATAAATGTTAGTAAGGCGATACTGCTATAAAGCTTAAATAATTTTGGTTTGAGAGAAAAAGTCCTGACAATAATGATAATGGCATAGAGAGAGATTAAGGAAAGAGCTAATTCGCCAATATCCCCTCTGAGAAAAGGAGCAAGAATAAAGTTAGCAATTAGAGTAATTAGTAGTTGAGTGTACTTATTATGGGATGATACTTTTGACTGGAAAATAGGTTTCATCACCTTGTAACTATTAAGGAATAATTTCTACTGGTGCGCCATTTACCAAACGATTCTTACCTTCTGTAACTAACTTTTCTCCTGAGCGAACTCCTTCGAGGATTTCTCGTTTTGCCAACCCTTCTATGCCTTGTTTAATCGCTCTTTGTTCCACAATTCCTTCTGCTTCATTGACCACAAATACATAAGGCTGACGATCGCGAAAGACAAAGGTATTAAAAGGTGCAACTATTGCTTGCTCTTTTTCCTCTGTAGCTATCCAAGCAGATACCTGTTCTCCATCTTGAAGATTAGATACGCCTTCATCAATACGAATAGTAACTCGGACTGACCTTTCTCCAGGAGAAACTGAAGGACTGACGGAAAATACAGTTCCTTTAGCACTAGCTAATTTCATTAAATCTTGACCAGTTATGCTTCCTGAATTAGCTCTGGAACGGTCTCGATCGAGAATGATAAACGCTCTTTGTCCTGGTTTGACTTGCGACCCCTGAAAAGCAGGTAACTCAACATTAACTTCAAACCGATTAGGATCGATAACAATAATCGGTAATCTTTCCACAATCCCCTGGTAATCACCCGTTGCATTAACTATTTGGGGTGTCCAAAAATCTCCTTCGCGAATATTGAGACGAGAAACAATACCATCAAAAGGCGCAATTATTTCTGTATCTTCGCTATCTACATGACTTTGAGTAAGTTTGGCATTAGCAGAATTAACTCCTGCTTCGGCGGTTTCTACTTGAGTTTGAGCAGCAGCTACTTGAGCTTTAGCTGAACGGACACCAGCTTCTGTAGCTCTCACCACAGCTTGAGCATTTTTATACTCTGTCTCTTTAACGTCTACTTGTCGCTGTTCCACTGCTCCTTCTGCTGCTAGTGCTCGATACCTTTTTAAGTCTGCTTGGGCAAAGGCTTCATCTGTTTTGGCTTTCTCCAGATCTGTGTATGCCTGTGCTAAAGATTCCTCCGCTTGTCTGAGGCTGGCAACTGCATTGCGCACTTGGTTTTTGGCTTCAATTTGTCCTGCTGCTGCTACGGTAATATCGGCATCGTATTTACGACGATCGACTCTAGCTAATAATTCCCCTTTCCTGACTCGATCTCCCTCTCTTAAATCCCTTCCGTCTATCTTTTTTAGATAGTCAATTGTTCCTTCTGCTTGAAAAGTGAGATGTTTTTTTGTTATTGCACTAACATAACCATCACCATAATTCCAGGCTTGAATTGGTTCTAAATTGGCAGTGACAGTTTTTACTGTTAATCTTGCTTGTTCGATGTTAGCTGTTACTTCTACGGTTGATTCTGGCGAACTAGAAAGCGATCGCCAAATTACTCCTCCTCCAATTATGATGGTGAGTATTCCTAACCAGAGCCATTTTGGTTTTCTGACATTAATTGCTGTAGCTTCTTGAGCATCCATAGAAGTAGGTACGGTAGTTAAATCGGCTGTTGTTTGATTATCTTTGTTTTCTTTAGTAGCCATAGAATTATACTTTGATAAGTCAGTGTTGTTATCTTATATTTACAAAGGAATACCAATTTTGAGCATCTGCTCTCTCATTTCAGTCGTTCGTAGCTTCTTCTGTTTGCTTGAGAGATAGGGAATTAGAGAGGGAAGGTATCTTTAGAGTTTTTCTTTATATTTTCTTGACATTATATTGTTGTGAACTAACTGCATTCCAAGATTGGGATATTGCAGACTATTCTTAACTGAAAAGATAAATATTTAAACTCCACGAAAATATTTTAAATGATTATAAACTTATCAATAATTTTGAGCAAAGTTATCTCGATTAGCTAGACATATATACCGAAGCAAAGATATTTTTAGGTAGTATTAGTTATTTTTAAATAAAGATTTTATTTTCGGTAATGAATAAAAAAGATTTTTACTTAGCTAATTTATCTCTAGCTACTACAAGTATTGCTATTTTTACTTCTTTATCTGCTTCTGCTTTTACAATCAGTTCAGGTAAAATTTCTCATATAACGGCAGAAGATCTTAATAAATCTTTTACTATTCGTTTTGATGGTATTGTTGATGGACAAGATGTATTTGGTCTTTCTTCTCAAGCCAATTTACAACTCACAAGATTTACAACTTCCGAGCAAGAAACCATAGCAGCGTTTGATGTTTTATTGAAAAACACATCTAGTCATGGTATTAAATCTAGATTATCTGTATTCGGTTTTAACACTGATGCTGCTATTAAAAGTTCTAGCTCAGAAGGTTTTTTTAGTAATACTGTTTTAGATGGTTCATTACCTCATCATTTAGGTCATGCTGATGTTTGTTTTAACAGTGGAGGTAATACTCGTAATTGTAGATACAGTTATGGAGGAGTTAGAAATAAACATTCAGAATTATTTTCCTTAGAAATTATTTTTGATCCTGAAGTAACCGAATTTGAATTAGCCGACTTTATGGTTCGCCATCAAGGTATTAAAGGACTTGATTGGGGTAGAAAAGGAGTAGGATTTGGCTCAATAACTGAAGTACCAGAACCAAGTACAAATGCAGCTTTAGCTTTATTAACTTTTGGTAGTTTAGGATGGTTAGCTAAAAAAAGAAAGCAATTATCTTAATCAAAATTAAGTCTAATACTGATTACAATATCAAACATAATCATATAGCAATCATCAATCATTTGTGAGAAAGTGTAAGCGGATCGCTCGCGTGAGCAATCCCCTCGCACTACAATTTTTTTCATGATTCACTTAATTATTGCCATATTTGTCTAAAATATTGCTATCAATACAGCGATCGCTCTTGTGAGTTTCGGTAATTCTAACAATAATAAAAATAAAGCTTTTTTAACTATCTATTTCAAAATTTATTTCTGGCTTACTAAAAGGTAAATCATTATTAATTGCTTCTATTTCTTCTTGTTCCATCTCATTAATTCTATCAATATAAGAACGCAAAATTTGATTCATTCTACGATGAGAAAAACGATGCAAACTATAATTAGGTGTAGCAGGAAATCCTCTTCTTCTTTTATGGCTGCCTCCCGCACCAGGATCGAACATTTGAATATTATTATTTATTGCCCATTCAATAGGTTTATAATAGCAAGCCTCGAAGTGTAGACAATCATATTCTTGAAAACATCCCCAATAGCGTCCGTATAATTTTTGCTCCTTTTGTAAACAGAAAGACATACCCACAGGACGTTTATCATTACCTTCTGGATAAGCAACTACTAAAACAACTCGATGACTGTAGTGAGGATAAAGTTGCTCAAAAAACTTGCGAGTTAGATACTTACTTCCCCAGTAAAATTTATCGCAAGTACTACTATAAAAACGATAAATAAAAGGATATAAATCAGGATGAATTTCTTCTCCTGTAAAAACTTTCATTTCTAATCCCGCTTTATTTACTGCTTTTCTTTCCCGCTTAATGTTGCGACGCTGGTTAGCATTAAACATTTTGAGATAGTCATCAAAACTATTAAACTCGCGATTTGACCAAATATAACTATGATGTAGCCAACTACTAAAACCATGGCGTTCCATAACTTCTTTCCAGTCAGGATCGACAAACAGGAAATTACAACCAGAAAGATGATTACTATCGCAAAAATGCTCGATCGCTGCTACCATGATCTCTGTCATCTCGTCTTCATCTTCTCCTGGGTTAATTAAAAATCTATAACCAACAGCAGGAGTAAAAGGAGTCATGCCCAAGAGTTTAGGATAATATTCCACTCCCAAACGATAAGACAGATCGACCCATTGATGATCGAAAACAAATTCTCCATAGCTATGTCCTTTAATATAAAGAGGGGCAGCAGCAACTAGTTGTCTATCTCTCCATACTGTTAAATGACAAGGTTGCCAACCAGCACGAGGAACAGCACTACCAGAGGTTTCAATATTATTGAGCCATTCCCATTCTAAAAAAGGGGTTTCTAGGGGGGCAGCTAAAGCATCCCATTCAGCTTGAGGAATTTCGTTTATTTGAGTAATCCAAGCAACAGAATATTGAGGCTTAATTTGTTCAACCATAAGGGAAATTTTGAGGTGGCAATTGCAAACTATTATTAAGCCTAATGCAATCTTCCTTAATATTCTAGGTGAATCTTTCTATAGTGAAACTTATTTATCATGAGGGTAGTCGACAAGAAAAATAATCCTTGGTAATTTACTAATTATTAATGATGTCTTATCCACGAGATTTGGTTGGTTATGGAGCTAACCCTCCTCATCCGCAATGGACTGGAGATGCCAAAATAGCTCTACAAATTGTTCTAAACTACGAAGAAGGTTCAGAATATTCTATTCCCGATCGAGATAAGCAGTCAGAAACTTATTTACGGGAAGTTCCTGGTGCATCCATGGCTCAAGGAATGCGAGACTTACAGGTAGAGTCAGTATATGAGTATGGAAGTAGAGCAGGATTTTGGCGATTACTACGATTATTTAAAGAAAAAAGGATTAAAGTAACTATTTTTGGAGCTGCCTTGGCTTTAGAACGAAATCCTGAAGCTGTTCAAGCGATCGTAGAAGCGGGGTACGATATTTGTTGTCATGGTTGGCGATGGATTGGCTATCATTTACTGGATGAGGCAGAAGAAAGAGAACATATTCAAAAAGCCGTTGCCTCTATTCAAAAGTTAACAGGCGATCGACCTTTGGGGTGGTATTGTCGGTATGCACCTAGTATTAATACCCGTCGTTTGCTGGTAGAAGAAGGTGGTTTTCTCTACGATTCCGATGCTTACAACGATGATTTACCTTATTGGGTAGAAGTTTCAGGTAAACCACACCTAATTATTCCCTACACTCTGGACAACAACGATATGAAATATTGTGTTGCCCCTGGTTTTGGTAGTGGCAATGACTTTTATACTTATCTCAAAGATGCTTTTGATGTTTTATATCGAGAAGGAGAAGTTAGCCCTAAAATGATGTCTGTGGGGCTTCACGCCAGACTAGCAGGGAAACCAGGACGCATTGCAGCTTTAGAGCGTTTTCTTGATTATGTTCTCAGTCACGATCGAGTTTGGATTTGCCGTCGTCTTGATATTGCTCACCATTGGATTAAACATCATCCTTATGTGAGTTAGTAGTTAGTAGTTAGTAGCGATTTTTCATAACCAATAACCAAATAACTAATGACTAATGACTAATAACAAATCCTTAGAAATACATAGTTCTTTTAATGAAACAGAAACCCCAGCTTTAAAAAGGTTGATAGCGCAGAGAAAAGTGGAATCCATTTTCTTGTAGAGAATCTCCTTCATTGTCAACAGTAACTAGAGGAATACCATAATCTAGGCGAACGCTAACAGTGTTGCCAATTAACCAACGTAATCCCAACCCTAAGCTGGCAATAGTTTTATTTTCGGGGTCTGGTTCATCTGTATTCCAGCCCATCCCAAATTCTACAAATGGAGTTAGTTGTAAAATATTAGGGTTGGAAGTTATGGGAAGGCGAAGTTCAATCCCACCAAGAAGACCACTATCAGTCACTAACTGATTTTCCTGATAACCCCTAACAGTATTTACTCCACCTAAACTAAATTTCTCTAAAGAAAGTAAAGAATTAGCACTAAATTGACCAGCAATTCTAGTCACGAGCAAAGCTCTAGGAGATAATTGCTGTACCCATTGAAATTGTCCTCGCCAGGCAAAAAACGTACCATCAACTCCTGTATCGTTACGAGTAGCATCAAAAGCATCAATGCCGATATTAAATTGAGATCGCGCTGCTAAAACACTAGTGGCAGAGCGATCGACCCAATCTTGAGAAAAACGAATTACGGTAACGTTGGTTTTACCATCTTCAACACTTGCAGAAAAAGAAAAAGGTTCGTTTTGTAAAAAAGTACGACGACGACGTATGTCTAAATCTAAACCAAGAGTAAATTCTTGGTTAGAGGATTTGAACAAGGGTTGACGCAAACCAAAAGAGAAAGTTTCAGTTTCACTTTCAATATCAAAATCGCGGAATTCTTCATTGATGATATTGCTATCGCTATGGTCATAGCTAAAGCTAACAGTACCATCATAAGCATTCCAGGGAAAAGTATAACTGACATTATAAATATCTAATCCTTCTGTCAAACCATATTTGGTGGAAAGGCGATCGCCAAAACCCAATAGATTATTATGAGCAATATTGACACTACCCTGAATTTCCCCAATACTCGGTGGGCGGTAATTATCGACAGTAATATTAGTAACTCGACTGTTGTGATTTGAATTCGGCGATCGCCATCTCATCAACTCATCAAGCAGGCACCTCCTTGCGTTGCTTGGCAAATAATCGCGAAAATACCTCGGACGCAGATTGACCTCCTTGTAATTGCTTGTGAGCTAAC
>JASJDI010000331.1 GCA_030065155.1 Xenococcaceae cyanobacterium MO_188.B29 | reverse complement strand
GCTTTGATAAAGAAAAATTATTTTCTGGTAATATTGATGCCAGAAAAATTAAACAAACAGCAGAAATCTACGGTTTTTCTTATAAAACTGATCCTAAAAAAACTCAAGATGGCTATGATTTATTAAAAATCAAGACAAATAGAAATGATTTGGCACATGGATTTAAATCTTTTGAAGAAGTAGGTCGAGATGCCAGCGCAGATGAATTATTACAAATTAAGAAAAGAGTTATTTGCTATTTAAGAGAGATATTACAAAATATAGAAACTTATATATCTAAACAAGAATATTTAAAATAGTTTATTTTCAAATTGATTATTATCGCAATATTAAAAAGCGATCGCCTAGCCCAAAAAACATCATTTATAATTAATTTCATCACCTAAATCATCATAAACATGATTAATACCAAAGATTTAGCTTTAAATTACATTACTAATGAGGCAGGAGAAAAAACCGCAGTTATTTTACCTATTGCTCAATTTGAGCAGCTACTAGAAGATATAGAAGACTTAGCAACTGTGGCAGAAAGACGAGATGAACCAACTACTAGCCATGCAGATTTAATTGCTGAGTTAAAACAAGATGACCTCATATAAAATTGAATGGAAGCAATCGGCGAAGAAAGAACTCAAAAAGTTAGATAAACAAGTTATTTCTAGAATTTTGCAAGCAGTAGAGAATTTAGCAGATAACCCCTATCCATCAAATAGTAAAAAATTAATTGGTAGTGACGCTGTTTATCGTATTCGTGTTGGCAATTATCGCATCATCTACAATATTCAATCATCTGTATTGATTATTGAAGTTATTAAAATTGGTCATCGTCGAGAAATCTATCGGAAACGATAATTAATTTCGTTCAGTTGCCTTTAATTGCGATCGCCCTTTTTTACTCTTTCATCTTTCCTAAAAGATCGAGCAATTCATTCACATTAACAACCATATCTCCATCCTTTTGACGTACTTCTCCACGAGGAGACAGACAGCCAAGACAACCATATTTAAAGCCCATTCCTCTAGCAAGATTAGCAAATTCTCTACCCACATAAGCACCAAATAACTCTAAAATAATGGGATTATGGGCAAAGATGAGATTAGTTAAACCAGCACCATGAGGGGCAACAATTACTTGGGCTTGGGCAAATAATTTTACTTGTTCGACATAGCTCATTTCTTCTAAGATATAAGTAGCAAATCCTAATGGTGCTAAAGCTTCAATCACTTCATTTTCATTAACAATTCTCCTACCTAATGCTTTACGCCTGGAGATAAATATTTTAGATGAGAAAGAAATGCGATCGCAAAGTGCCTCGGCTACGCCGAGATCGCTTTCTGTTCTAGAAACATTACTCAATATTTTTTGTCTTAACCACTGACAAGCAGTAACTGAGATTTCCCCGTGTATATCTTCATAGGAACGACGAAAAGAAGACACAATTAATTTCTTAACAGTCCGTCGAAAATCTTGCCAAATAATTAGATCTTTTTCTTCATAGCCTAGAAGTTTAAGAGAATCCTTTTGCCACGATCGCAAGTTACCTTCTACAATTAACTTAGGTTTAATTCCTGTTTGTTTGTAATAGTATTCTACTCCTTCTAATTGAGTTAACGTATCTACCGTCCAGTGCCAAAAATTATTACTCCAAGGATTAGTTAAAATACAAGCAGTTTCTATTGGCTTTTGCTGAACTTTTTTACCAAATTGAGAAGTAAGTATGGTTTTAATAGAGAGATTTTTAGCAATATGAGCTTCAATAGAATTAAATCTGGGTAAAGTCGTTTCTAAAATCAAATTGCGATCTCGCCATAGCCGAGGCACTTCGCGATCGCGATCGAATGCCACAGGATAATTACCAATTATTTCAGCCTCTTCTATTTCACAGACAAAGGGCTTAACTATTTTTTCTTTCATCGGATAGATTTTATTAGCAATGCGCTCGAGTATAGGTTTGGGCGTATAGAAATTCCCAAAGTTGACTATTTCGTCTGAGCCAAATTCTTGTAAGTTATATTTTTTCTTTTCGATTAGTAAATCTTTCCTCGTAATAGTTTTGAATTTAGTTTGCTTTAAATAAAAGACAAATAATACTCCTGATGCTTTTCTCCAAGCATGATAAAATTCTCGATAAATTATTCTTAATATTTGATTGTTTTTCAAAATAGCTTTTAATCGATACATAATCTTTTTTATTAATTGAATTTATTAAAATAAATAGAGAGTAAAATTCAGATTTATATTTAACCAAATAAATATCCTCAAATTACCTATTATTTGTCAACAGTAAATCTACTAAAAAAAAACAAAAATGAGTAGATTCAATGGTGAAAATAGTTAAAAATCAGGATGCTAAAATGTCATTTTTGATTTTAGAATCGGCTGAAACAAAAATTTGACTTAAGTAGGTTGACTGATTACTTATTACTTATTATTTCTTCCTTCCGCCTAGCGGTACTAGCCTTACAGAAAAAATTTAGCTGTAGCGTTTATTTAAAACTAGGCATAGTAATGATGACTGTGTTCGAGGCTTCGTCAAGTATGGCTTTGCCTTTATCTCCAGGCGATCGCTTGGAAGTATCTATTCCCAAAGAATCTTATTTTAGTCGAGTATATGAGGTCAACGAAGAAGGTAATTTAGAAATTCCCTACCTTGGTTCAATGTCTGTAGCGGGTTTAGAACCAGCCTATGTAGAACATAAACTAGCTCATGCCTTAGTCAGTAAGGGTTTTTTTCCACCAAATACTCTTCAAATGACAATTCAGGTGATTGAATGGTCGCCAATTACCGTAAATGTAGCTGGTGAATTGTTTCAACCAGGGGCAATTCAAATTAATCTCCCTTACTATCCCGAAGAATCCGCAGTATCTCCTGATGCCAACCAAATTACGGGCGAATTTCCCCACAGAAGGTATCTAACCGATGCCCTAGAAGCAGCAGGAGGAGTATTGCCTACCGCTAATGTCAAAGAAATTCGCTTAATTCGCAATGGTAGAGAACAAGTTTTCGATCTATCTGGGGCGTTAACAGGAGAACCAGTAAATAATGTACCTTTAATTGCAGGCGATCGCATTATTGTCCCTGCTGCTGAACGTTTTCAACCAGAATTAGTTCGCCCTTCAGCAATTACCCGTCCAGGGATTAAGGTGTTTGTTTCAAATTTAACCGTTCCTGCTAGTAGCAATGCCACCTCTGCAATAGGTAATACAGAAGAAGGGATTACATTTCCTTATGGCGCACGTTTTAGTCAGGCGGTAATTGCCACTAACTGCGCTGGTGGTACGCAGGCTACTAATGCGAATCGAAAGGCAATTTTAGTTAGAGTAGACCGTTTGACGGGGGAAACTAACTATCTAGAAAGAGGTGTAGAAGAATTGATGCGAGATTCTCATAATAATGACGATAATCCTTTGCTGATGCCAAGAGATGGTGTAGCTTGTTATGATTCTTTGGTAACTAACACAAGAGATATTTTTCAAATATTAGGAGATATCATCAACCCTTTTAAGAGTTTATTTTAGTTGTCTTAAATGTACTTATGTCATCTTCATCCGAGTCTACTGTTACTACAGTCGAAGAGAAAACAACTAAGAAACGTTATTGGTTACGGTGGCTTAAGTATTTATTGTTAAGTGCTATTTGTAATGGTGCTGTATGGGTATTAGCACTTACTTATCTCAAAAAAACTCCCTTGACTTTTACCAGTGAATTAATTATTCATGTTGCTGGCGGTTCTCCTGGGGTTAGCGTCAACTTACCTAGTATTGGTCAGGCAAATACTTCTAGTGGTACTTCCTTTGGTTCTCATTCCGATCCTCGCGAAAACTACAAACTCATGGCAACTAGCGAAACAGTCTTAGAAACAGCAGCAGAATCTTTAGAAATACCGACATCTAAATTTGGTAAGCCCAATGTTGAATTAATTAACAATACAACTTTATTACTGGTGGAAGTTAATGCTCAAGATGCCAAAGTTGCCGAATCCAAAGCCTGGGCATTGTATCAATCATTATATAGGCGTTTGAATGTCTTGCGATCGCAGGAACAAGAAGAAAGGGATAAAGCTGTTCAACAGGTTTTAGAAGATACCCGAGTTAAATTAACTGACGCTCAAAACAAACTATCTAATTACAAATTGCGTTCTGGTTTTAATTCTTCCGATCAGATAAAAGATTTGATTGGTAACATGGGAAAATTACAAGCCAAACTGATTGAGGCGATCGCTCAATACCGTCAAACTAATGATAGTTTGCAACAGTTAGTTAGCACCTTAAGATTATCACCCCAAAAAGCAGCCGATGCTTTAGTTCTACAAACCGACCAAGAATTTCAGAAAATTCTGATTGAATATACTGATGCCACGACGATCTTAACCAACCTTCTACCCAACCGAGGACCCAATTATCCCGATGTAGTGGAAGCCAGACAAAAACAACAGGCTTCTCTCCAGGCTTTACTGCAAAGAGGGCAAAAGTTACTAGGTATTCCTGTCGAACAACTCAGTTTAGAACGGTTAATTTTAGATAACAGCAATGGTTCAGGAGTCAAGCGCGGAGACTTATTCGTTCAATTGGTCAAGACTAATGCAGAGTTAAAGGGATTAGAAGGTCAAATAGCAGCTTTAAAGCAACAAATTAACAATTTAAAAACAGAATTAAACGTTTTAACCGCAAAAGAATCCATTCACGACAACTTAGACCGCGATTTACAAATAGCCCAAGCAGTCTTTGCCTCCACCCTTACTAAAATCGATCTCAGTAAAGGCGATCCTTTTGCCTCTTTCCCTATGATTCAAATTATTGAAGAACCTACCCTACCAGAAAAACCCAGCGCACCCAAACCCAAACTAGTGCTAGCTGGTGCGTTTGTTGGTTCGTTATTTGTCACTGCGGGATTAACTCTGTTATGGTGGCGCGAACCCTTGTTGCAAATTTCTAAACAAATAGTTAAAAAAGCGATCGAGTAATTATTTTATTAATTGTTGATTGTTTGCTATTCCCTATTACCTAGCCATCTAATACCAGGGAGTCTAATAACTTGATATTCTCCAAAGAGATTCAACCGCAAAATTTCCCAGAAAGAGTAGTTTGGTACGCGATGACCTGGACGTACTTTTTTTATCTACTCGGTGCTACTTACATTGTTGGTTCGGTGGTGGGTTGGATTTTATTCGCTTATCTTCTGTTAAAGCTTTGGTTACAAGATGAATCTACTCCTGCTGAAGACAAAATAGTTATCCCTTGGATTACCTGGGTGTGGATTCTAGGAATGTTGATGATGGAAGTGGCTTTAATTATGGGACATTTAGACTATAATTTGCCTACTTCTCAGATTATTAAATCTTCTATTGGTTGGGCAAAAGGTTGGGCTTTAATTGCTCTTTATCCGTTAGCTGGTTGCTTAAATATTAGACCTAAACTAATTTATCGTGCAGCTTGTGTAATTTGTTTTCAAACTCTGGTAATTTCACCCTTATTAATCACTGCCCCCTTATTAAATTTACCCCAAACTTTATATGTTTCTCCTCTCAAAGCTGTCGGTGCTGGATTGGGACCTATTTTTTTTGATGTATCTTTATATGCAGTGGATTTTGACGGACAAATACGTCAACGTCTGTTTACTCCTTGGGGCCCTGCTTTAGGTTTCGTTGCTAATATTTACTTTACTTTGGCAATGCGAGAACAAGATAAAAAGTGGCGTTGGTATGGCATTATCGGTGCAATTTATCTTTCCCAAATTTGTAAATCTCGCTTGGCGCAAGTCTGTATTCTCAGTACCCCCATCTTTATTTTTGTCCTGTCGCGGTTAATTCGTCCTTATGTATTAATGTTTTTAGGAAGTGCTAGCATCATTGGTGGTATTCTCGCTACCAATATTATGAATGCGGTAGCTGCCTTCTGGAAAAATTTTAAAGCGCAACGAGCAGCATCCAGTAGAGTTAGAGCAGCCTTAAAAGAAATTGCTTTTTATCGCGCCGAAACGGAAGCACCAATTTGGGGACATGGCATCTTGCAAATGGGTCCTCACGTAGTAGAATTTATGCCCATCGGTTCTCATCATACTTGGGCAGGATTGGCTTTTGTTAAAGGCATGGTTGGTTTTTATTCTTTAGCTATTCCCATGTTTTTAAGTTTCTTATTTTTGTTAGTCAAAGCCCAAAGCGATCGCGATGCAGCTACAGGATTAGCAATTCTATTTATTTTATTTCTCTATACCTTCGGTGAAAATTTAGAAATTTTAGCTTATCTCTATTGGCCTGGTTTAATTATGATGGGTATTGCTTTTAGTAAAAATAAGACTAGACAAAGTTGTTGATTGCTATATTAAATGTTGTCTTGAAAAAATATTTGCCCATTTTTTGGGGCAAGTAAAATCATGACAAAATCACTCAAAAAATATCCACCCTAAATTAAACAAATGTTATTTTATTTTTGTCTGATAAATGCTATCGTCTAACCTTTCTTTTAGAGCATATATTTCTTCAAGCTGTTCTTTTAGTTTGTTAGTTTTGGCTCTATTAATACTAGCTTGTTTGATTTTTGCTGGTAAATCGATCCAGTTTAACGGTTTAACCAAATAGTCAGTAATACCCACATCAAAACTACGATAAATAGAATCGCGATCGTCAAGGGCAGTCATCATAAAAATTGGTGGACATTGAATACCTAAAATACTTTTGAGTTTGAGACAACAAGTAAAACCATCTATGCCTGGCATGACTGCATCTAATAATATTAAGTCAGGAGTTTGTTGTTGGCATATATTTAAACAAGC
>JASJDI010000330.1 GCA_030065155.1 Xenococcaceae cyanobacterium MO_188.B29 | reverse complement strand
AGTCGTAGAACTATTGATATTCATTTTCCTCGCTATAAACCTAATCATCCTCAAGATTTGAAGGCATTTAAAAGTGTTTTATTAACATTTCAAAGACATCTTCCCCTTCATCAAGAACCAGATTTTGTGAGTAAGTGGGATTATTTTTATGAACGAAGTTTAGGGTGTGTTGGTATTCTTAAGGATTGGCTGACTAGAACTTTGAGAGATTCTTTAGAAGAGGGAGCAGAGACTATTACCCAAAAGCATCTCAAAAGAAGAGCTTGGTCGGTTTCTCAATGTAAACGAATGCTTCAAGAAATCGCAGAAGGAGAAAAACAATTAGAAGAAACCGAACAAGATGTTTCCGATTTAAGAAAATCTCTTGGCTTAGACTCAAATTTAATTGAGGAAAACTCGAAAAATTCATCTAAACCTAAGAAGAAAGGTTCTCGTCGAGTGGGACAGAGAAAGCCGAAACGGGATTCTATAGGAGTATCCCAAAATGCTCAATGAAGATTTAGAAATCTATGGCTCTTGTGATTTAGAAAAACCCAAAATTCCTCCTAGAAGCCGTCTTTATTATCTCGAACCTATTGGTATTGGTACTCCTTATGTTGAAAGTTTGACTAGCTTTTTGATGAGACTGGCTAACGCTCATAGTCTAGAAGTTAATACTTTAGTGGCTAGAGAAATAAGCAGCTATTTAGATCGAGGATATATTCAAGATAACTTGAGTAAGGGATTAAGTACATTATTCAACAGAGGTGCTGCTTTAAACAGTAATGGAATTTTAGCAGCACAACTATGTCAATCTCTTGAAAAGTTGACTTTTAGAAAAGATTTATCTTTGTTGACTTTATTACTATTTGATAAAACTTTTTCCTCCAGAAAATTACTTCGTAAATCTAAAGCTTGGTGTTCTGCTTGCTGTGAGCAATGGCGCATATCGGGAAAAACAGTATACGAGCCATTGTTGTGGACACTAGAATCCGTTAAAGTCTGTTCAGAGCATTTACAACCGTTGAAAAATATCTGTCCTCATTGCGATCGCTCACTTCCTTGGTTAACTGGTAGATCGAAAGTTGGTTATTGCTCTAAATGCAATCGCTGGTTAGGTAGCTTTTTACAGAATCATCACAACCAGAATGAATCTGAGTTATCTGAGTATATTTGGATAGCTCAAAGCCTCGGTGAACTGATATCATCTATTCCGTTAATATCATCTTCGGTTCAAAGTGCAAATATATCGCAAGCCTTTAATTTAATTATTGATGCTACTTGTGAAGGAAATATTGCTGCTTTTGCCAAGATTTTTGGGTTGCCTAAAAACACTGTATGGATGTGGTGCAAGGGTAAAAGTATTCCAGAACTCAGAATGATATTAACTGTATGTTATCGTTTAGAAATTTCTTTACTTGATTTTGTTACCTTGAAACCACAGGCATTCAAGTCCCCACAAATTAACCCTCAAAGGTTATCAAACACTCTTCTTCTAAACAAAAGATCCTCACCCAAAGCATTTGATTATATATCAACTGAAAATTATCTTCAGAACGTTTTGAATAACCTAGAGCTTCCTCCTTTAACAATGAAAGAAGTTGCTCAAAAATTAAAAATTAACCAACGGACTATTTATGGTTATTTTCCTAGCTTATGTAAGGCAATATCAGCAAAATCTCGCAATTACAAAAAACAACAAACAGCACAGCGAATACAAAAATGTTGCCAAGAAGTAGAACAGGCTGTGCATGATATTTATAAATCGGGGGAATATCCCAGTGAGGCTCGTGTATCTAAACTAATTTCCCAACCTGGGTATTTTAGATACAAAGAAGTAAGGAACTCTTTAAATAGAGCTATGTTAAACTTGGGGATATAAAAACCTAAATAATGAGGCAATTGAACTTCATCTCTTCTTTCAATTGTCTTGAAGAGGAAGCATATAATTGCCAAGAGCCAGAGGAAGCATAAAGCTTCCAATACGGCAAAGTTATGCTTCCTGTCACAAATACAAGTAGGGGCAACTGGTTCATTCAAATGGGCGATACTGGATTTGAACCAGTGGCATCCTGCTTGTAAGGCAGGCGCTCTACCGCTGAGCTAATCGCCCCAACAACTCTTTTTTTTGAATTACTTGGAATTCTTTTTGGGAATACCTGTAATTTCACGACTAAACAAGTATAACAGTATTTGAGCTTTTTAGACAAACTTTTCCAATTTTTTATTCTGAGTGAGCAACATTGATGGCAATTTCTTGAAATATAGGGTGTCGATCTAAATCAGGATAGTGAATAATATTCAAGCAATTATCTGTAAAAGCTTGAGCGTAGCTACCTGATATTTCTGCCAAAATTTGGTTCAGATTAGCTCGATCAAAAATTGCCAACCCAGTTACCAATTTTTTTTCTGTGGCTAAAGAGTGAAATATTTTCCCTGATAAAATTTGCTGTTGTGAGACTTTTAGGATATTACTTTCTGCTACTTGCAGATAGAAAAATTTAGATTGGTTTAGGCAAAAGTTTTGCATAAAAAGATAAGAAGATTTCCAACTATTGCTGAAGATAAAGTCGATCGATTCTTGTTGCCAAAATTCTGCTAATTGTTGGAGTTGAGAAATACAGATATCAGAAGCTACAAGCAATAAACGTAAACCTTGTTTACCTTCTTTAAGCTTAGGGAGAGTTTTACCTAAATGTCCTGTCAAATTTAAAGCTTTAAGGCGCGATCGCCAATTTTCCTCTTGGCTGAACTCTAAAATACTAATACCGCAATTAGACTGCTGAAGAAAGTTATAGTTAGCTGGTTCTATACCTAATGCCGTATTAATTAAAGCGCGATTTGTACCACCATGGCTTACAACTAAAATAGTTTTGCCTTGGTGTTGAGGTAAAATTTCTTGCCAAAATTGCTCTGCTTGTTGATATAAATCGATTACAGGGATAGTTTCTTGTTTTTTTTCTCGGTCTACTAACTTAAACTGATGGGGAAAATTTTTCCAATAGTAATATTCTTGAGGAAAATTTTCCTGAACATATTGATAAGATAAACCTTGCCAGGGAGCAATATGGATTTCTTTTAGTTTATCTGTAATTAATAACCGAGGGAGACCTTGAACAGATTGCTTTCTTGCATTAAGTATCTCTCTAGCAGTTTGCTGCGCTCGTTGCAGAGGACTAGTATAGATGCAATCAATATCGATCGATTGTAAAGCTATCCCTGTTTTGTAAGCATCTTTCTGTCCTTTCTCAGTTAAAACAGATTCATCTGAACTACCTTGATATATACCTCGATCGTTATAAGTACTACGACCATGACGAACTAAAATCACCCTAGTATTATGGGAAAACTGACTTTGGCTGACAATCTTAGCAGGACAAATTAGTGAGGGAAAAGGTGATAATCTTTTTTTTTGAGGAGAAAGAGTAGTCATAGATAGATAATTTAGTGGGAGATAATCTGTATTGCCAAATCATAAGTTTTGACTTTACTTAATAGGGGTTTTAGATACTTATCCAAAAAGTCTTATTAATAATTATTTAGCTCCTATCAAATTATCTTTATGACGACGGATAAAGTATTGATTGAGCGATCGCTCCAAAGGTTTAAGACGGTTTTCTAGCCATGTATTAGTTTTGCCAAAGCTTAAATCACGAACAAGAGGACGCAAAAGAGCTTGATAGCGTCTATTCCCTAAACGTTTTTCTTTTTGCAAGTATTGATCTTGCTTGATTAAGTTCCACTTTTCACAAAAATGTTGTAAGCTCGATCTTTCCCATTCATCACTCCACCGTAGACAGAAAAAAGGTAAATCTGACCACTCTATTTTTCCTGTAACATAAGTAACTACAGAGCTTGGCTCGCAATAAATTGTACCCCCCATTTGAGTTACAGTTAAAGATAGATCGATATTTTCTTTAGTGTTTAGTAGTCGATCATCTAACAAACCAATTTGTTCAAAAATGTTTTGACGCACCAGCATACAATGAAATTCAGCAAACTCGCATCGTTCTCTTTTTAAATATTTGTGTACTTCGGCTAAAGGACTGTTCAGATGATAGTGTTCTTCTTGGACTTTTCTAATAGTTTCTTCACCCTGGGTTTCTACAACAATACGTGCTTTTCCTCCAGCAAAGTGAACTGTTTGATGAACAGGTTGACCAATACAAATAAGAGGAGCAACAATAGTAGCTTCAGTTTCTTCTGCACAATCAACTAACTTTTTTAACCAACCTGGAGTAAAAATGACATCATTATCAACAAAAACTAGGTATTTCGTCCTGACATAGCTTAAACCAATATTTCTAGCCTGATTAGGAGCAAGATAACGCTCGCTCCGTACTAGTGTAAACTTCTTTTCTTTAGCCTGTGTTTGTAGATATCTGCGTACTTGGCTAGGAGAATTACCATCTACATAAACTAAGGAAAAGGGAATATGAGTATTTTCATAGAGACTTTCTAAAGCTTTACGAGTATAGCTAAAGCGTTCTCTGGGAACCACAACGATAGTAACTTGGGGACTTTCCATTTTTGATAGTATGAATTATGAGCAGTAAAGTTGATGAAGACAACCCCCTTAAAAAATGGGTAAGTTTTAATTAGTTTGAATTATTTAGACTATGATAGGTACTGGGGATAATTCGGGTACACCCAAAACATAGCGATAGACTTGCTCCCAGTTTTGTTGTTCAACAAAGGGATTGAGTTGAGATACTTTTTGCCAAGCAGTCATACCTAATTGCTGACGCAAGTCTGGTCGATCGATTAACTCTCGTAAAGCTATTTCCAATTCTTCACTAGAATAGGGATTAACCAATAAGGCATCAACTCGATCTTGTAAAATTTCGCCGATGGCATCTACTCTAGTACCAACAATTGCTCTACTAGCAAACATAGCCTCTAATAAAGCATTAGGACAACCATCATGAAGAGAAGGAATAGCAAAAATATCCATATGGGGTAGATAAGCTAAGGCTTCTTCTCGACTAACTGTTCCAGTTATGATGATATTGTCTGTTAACCCACTGTTACTAAGTTCTTGTTGCCAATAATCCTTTTCTTTAGCAACAAAATCCCCTACTAATAATAGGGTTAATTCACTTTCAGTTTTGAGGTTTCTACAAGCATCAAAGAGAAATTCCAAACCTTTTTTGTCGCGAAATCTGCCTACTGAACCAATGACAGTTCCTCTTAACTTTTCTACTAAAGTAGGAGTAGGTAAATTATCAAAATTGACAGGTGCGATCGAATTCCAAAAAGCAGAAGATCTTGATTCAATACTAGGAGCTATGATTCTAGCTCTGTGCATTAAATCTCGACTAACAAAGGTAGTCCAAGCAGAATTTTCCAGTGTCCATCTGATTTGTCCAAGTTGTTGAGGGTTGAAAATATGTTTATGTAAATCTGCACCTCGGATACTGTTAATTACAGGTACATTATTTTCCTTGGCTAACAGAGTAGTCAAAAAACCCATCTCATTGATGAAAAAAGCATGAAATAGGTTGAATTTATATTGTTTATGTATCTGTTGTAGAAGTCCATGTAGATCGCAAATATAGTCTTGTTCTTTAGCCGAAGTCGATCGCACTGCGGGAAAAAGACGATGCACTTTTACACCATTTCTTTCGCTGGTTGTATAGTGAGAACGTCGGAACTCACCATCTTTTGCCATCTGTCTCTCTTTACGGAAAACAGCACGGAAAACAGCTATATGGACTTCATAACCCAAGTTAATTAACATTTGAGCGATGCGCTGAGCAGATTCCCCTACACCTCCAATATCAGGAGGAAATTCTAGAGTAGTAATACAAACTTTTTTGGTCATCGGTACAACTTAATATTTTTTTAATATTTTTTTGGGCAGTTATCATTACTGATATTTAGTCAGATGTACCTAATTAGATTTCTATGATTTTTAAAGGTACTAATCTTTAATAATTCATATTTTCTAATCTGAACCTAAGATTTGCATGAAACTTAGATGAAATATTTCTCATCTAGTAGCTTGTTTTACTTTTAAATAGTTGTATTGGCGCATTTCATCTTGAGCAGAATTTTCAATTGTGGTGATGTGTTGAGCAGAAAGTGTCGATCGCCATTTATCAATACCAACAGCAGTAATAGAGCGATTTGCTAGACGATTAGGCCCTTTGCTTACGTCTTCATCGGGAAGAAATACTTGTTGTACATTTTGAGTACCTTCTTGAATCATCGTAGGGTAAAACTCTTCTCCTAAAAAATCACAAAGATTTCTCATTTTTGACTCTGCATCGGTAACTAAGTCTTCGTATTTAATTAGTTTTACTCTTGGATCTTCAGACCATTTTTGCTGAAAAATAACAATACTATCACTCCATTCTTTAGCACGAACATCCACAGGGGTTTTTGGCCATCGTTTCAAAGTCGAAGCAACTACGGCACGGGGATCTCTTAGCATCCAAATAGCCTTTGCTTGAGGATACCAATCTAGAATTTGATCTAAGTATTTGTAATGGTCTGGAGTTTTTTCTACCCATCTGGGTTTGTTCATTTTCGCAGCGATCGCATTAATGTTGTTCCTGATCGAGGCATTCCTACAATAAAAATGGGACTATTGCTTATTTTATTTTGCATTAGTTAAATCCTTTTAAGATTAATTTTTAATAGAAATTAGGAGTCAGAAGTCAGGAGTTGGGAGTCAGAAAATAAGGTTCTTCCGATTTGACTATGCTAAAAAGAAAGGCGATCAGCGAAGCTGGCACTGCGTGATCGCCACATATGTCTGAAGGCAAATAAGACTGAAAAGCTTGATATTGCTTGATTTTTAGCAAGTG
>JASJDI010000329.1 GCA_030065155.1 Xenococcaceae cyanobacterium MO_188.B29 | reverse complement strand
AACAAGTTGGGGGACTTCTGACGGAAGAAAGTTAAAAAATACTGGTGATTTTACAGGCTGTATATCAAGCTTTACTACAATTAGATTATAGGTGATTTGTATTAAACATTGCCAAAGATAAAGCAGCTCAAATTATGTCAATTAGCTGCTGGTCCAAATTGTTCTTTTATGGAGCGAGATTAATGAATACATTAGCCCAAGTACTCTTATTTTCCCGTAACAGTTTGGCTGTAATTACTTCTACCGTCATGATGAGTTTTTTAACCATTGCAGTATCAAAGGCAGAACCTCAACCACCCTGTTTTATGATCGATGCTTCTGGTGAAGTAGTCAATTTAGCCTATATCTGCAAAGTAAAGCCTCAGGGTCAAATAAAATCTAACTCAATAAGACGAATTAAAAACGCCATCAATAGTGATTTTACTGCCAAGAACACAGAAATTCCCAATCTTCCAGCAGAACAGGTTTATTTTGTCGGTAATGGTAGTTTCCCTTTTACTTTAGGGACTTCTAGCGCAGCTTATTACTCTGGCGGACGTTTCACCTATGTGAGAAGATATCGTGAGTCTCAAAGATTTAGCACTCGGAATAATGCTAGAGAGGCTTTACTAGGATCGCAAGCAAATGCTCGGAGAGGTCGTATTTCTGGTAGAAAACCATTCATTATCTATCGATACCAGAAATAATTAGGTAGGCAAAATTAATTAATTAATCTGGCTTTGCGGAGAATTAAAGCTAGAATTGTTTCCTCTCTAGTAATAATATCTGCCCTAGCTTTCATCCCAGATTGCAATAAGCATTTTTGCTTATCTTTACGGAGAGCAAGACTAGCTGGTTCAATTATTACTTCATAAGTATCACTAGCAGAATTAATATTTTGCTTTTGCTCAGAAATACTTGTATTTTCTTCTTTCGGAGTTTGGGAGCTAGGGGGGGAAATATCAATGGTTTTGCCTTGAAGTGTCCCGTAATAAGTATGAGGACAGGCAAATACTCTTAAGCTGACTTTTTGATTTTTGGCTACTCGATCGATATCTTGAGAAGCCACAGAGGCTTTAACTAAAAGGGGAGCTTGATTAGAGGAAATTTTAGCGATTAACTCTCCTGTATGTATTGGTTGTTCTTGATGATGAAGATAGAGCTTTTGTACAGTACCAGTTATAGGAGCGCGAATATTACTTTCCCGTAAATTATTTTCAATTTTTTGTATCCGTTGTCGATCGCCTTCCAGTTTTTGTTGTAGGATTTCTTTGGTTTCCTGGAAAACAATTTTTTGTTCGCTAGTGGGGGATTTAGACTCTGCTATCGTATTAGTAATTTGCCAATCTAATCTATTAATTTGACTATCTAGTTTAGTAATGTGCTGTTGGACTCTTTCAATGGATTCCTCTAATTGCTTTTTGCGACCGTGTAGTTGAGAATTCCTGATGACTGCAATGGTTTCTCCTGCTTCTACTGTCTGATTCTCTGTAACTTTTATCTTGTCAATTGTTCCTTCTAGGGGAGCTTGGACTACAACTATTTCACCACTAGGACTAATTTGAGCCTGGGCAGTGACTGTCATTCTATACCGAAAAACACTAGCTAGAAAAATAACAACACCAAACACAGATAAAGAGACAATTCCCCAGGTTTTAGGAGAGTTATCAAAGTGTTTGAGAGGGGGTAGAAATTTGTAGAGAGTATCTAGAGAAAGAGAAGATAGTCTAGACTTGGGAACATCAGTCACCTTTATCTGCGGTGACTTATCTCGATTTATTGGCGAAGTTTTGGTTGTGAAAGATGATAGATTATTGCCTGAATTGTTTGAATCTATATTCTTAGAGATACTTTTTTCTGGTTCTATTGTCTGTTCATTTTCGCGTTCTTTTGTTGCTATCTCTGTTTTTTGCAATACTGGTTCTGGAATTGATTCTGTATTTTTTGTGCTATCAGAAGAATCTGGCAAAATTAGATAAGGCTCTTCTTCAGAAAAGGTTGGTATTATCCTTACATCCTTTTCATAAATTAATTGAATTGCTTCTGATAATTCTTCTGCTGGTGTACTTTTAATAAAATAACCATTTGCCCCTACTTCTAAAGCTTTATCAATATAGTATTGAGTATTATGACTACTTATCATTAATACTTTAGTTTTGGGAAAACGCTCACTAATAATTTGCGTAGCAGTTAATCCATCCATTTCTGGCATTTCCATGTCCATCAACACAATGTCAGGAGTTAACTCTTCGACTAGTTTTAAAGCTGTTTTTCCATTCTCAGCAGTTCCCACTATTTCTAAGTTTGGTTCAAGCTTAAAGTAAATATTTAAAGCCTGCCTAATTAGATTAGCGTCATCAGCAATTAAAATGCGAATCATTGACAGTTTATTATACAACAACTACAACTATGTTCAATTTATAAGTGGGTTTATTACTTAAGTATATTTACCTAATGTGAGAATTTAGTTAATATTAGGGGTATTTAATTAATATTAATTTGAGAATCATATCATTTCTAATTAGTTTCAGGATAGTCCTTTTCTAATATTTATGCTCAAAATAGAGACTCGATTGATAAAAATAATCTTCCTAAAAATTAATACCTGCTTAAATTTACATAATCCAAGCTATTTAACAGCTATCAGCCTACAGCATAGAGTGTTGTATTTTTATTACTTCTGATTTTTATTACCAGAAAATTGAGCGGAAGTATAAAATATCAATTAATTCTTACTAAAAAATATAATAAAAAAAGGTTAATTAAATAATAAATAAGAGACACAATATATTGCGTCTCTACAACCATAAAAATTTAACTGTCACTTTTCAGTAATCCATAAACAACATGATCCTGATAGCGATCGTCAACTTTAGCAGCATGACGAATAGTACCCTCATTCTTAAAACCTAAACGTTCAGGAATGGCACGACTGCGAGTATTTTCCACGGCACATCTAATCTCAATGCGATCGAGGGCATAGTACATATAACCTATTTCTATTAATTCCCTAACACTTGTGGTCATAATTCCTTTGCCATTGTATTCTTGCCCCAACCAATAACCGATATAGCCAATGTTATTAGCTCGATCGATTAGATACCCTAATACCCCTGCAATCCGCTCTTGGTAAAAAATAGTAACGGGTAATGCCTTTCCTTGTTGAAATTTCAGTAACTGTAATTCAATAAATTCTCTAGTATCTGATGATTCTCTAACATTATCTAACCAAGGCAACCATTGCTTGAGAAAGTCTCTGTTGTTATTTGTCAGTTGAAACAATTCTTCAGCATACTGTGGTATGGACAAACTTAACTTGATATCGCGATCGATCTCTCGGAAAAACATATTCTAAAAAGTAAACAAGAAATAATATCTCGATCCTATTAGCTCGAAAGTTGAACTTGAACCTAAATCCTTTATGGTTGAGATGAAATACTTGAATACTTGTTACAACATGAAGGATAAAAATGCTGTCCGCAGAATTATTGGTTTGACTGGAGGGATTAGTACGGGGAAAACTACTGTATCTAATTATTTAGCTACAACTTATCAATTACCTGTTTTAGATGCAGACATATATGCAAGAGAGGCGGTTAAACCAAATTCGTCAATTTTACAAGCTATTTTGGTCAGATATGGAGATCGCCTGATCCTCTCTGATGGTAATCTCAATCGTTCTGCTTTGGCGGAAATTATTTTTCACGATTCTCAGGAAAAACAATGGTTAGAAAGTAAAATTCATCCTTATGTGCGCGATCGCTTTGTTGAACAACTGCAACAATTAGAGCATAAAATAGTTGTCTTAGCTATTCCTTTACTCTTTGAAGCTGAGATGATGAACTTAGTTACAGAAATTTGGGTTGTTTATTGTGATGAGCAGAAACAGTTAGAACGTCTCCAAACAAGAGATAATCTTACTCTAGAACAAGCAAAAACTCGTATTGCCAATCAACTACCTTTAGCAGAAAAAGTCGCCCAAGCAGATGTAGTTTTAGATAATAATCTTAATTATGCCGATCTTTTCGCTCAAATCGATCATGCCATCAACGGAAAAGGTTAAATTTCTTGAGTAAGACCAAATCCAGTTTATATAAATTATTTAAAAAGAAAATTATGTTTTCAAATCAAAACAACTTCTGCAAAACAAATTTCTTGTCTTGGTTCTTAAAAATTTGTCTGAACTCAATGCCTATAGCTTTGATTACCTTTGGACTGGATAATGTGGCACTCTCGCAGACTAGCTTTGACTTTGATGCTACCTACAATACCACTGCCATCTCTTCTGAACTCGATTTAGGAGTTTCCAAAGTATTAATCACAGGAGAAAGTACAAACGCTCCCTTTGGATTGACTCAAATTAGCGGTGTGACATATTCTCAAACAGATCTGCTTACAGGTCAATTTCGCGCTAATACAGACCCCACCGTGTTTGGCTTATTAGAAGAACCTCTCGGAGAAATTGTGTTTTTTGGTAGCGGTGATAACAAGTTAGTAGGTAGTGACGATATTACAGGAACTATTGATTTTGAAACACTAATCGCTACATCAACGGGAATTTTTACTATTACTGATGGAGAAGGTCAATTAGAAGGGGCTCAAGGGATCTTATCATTCTCGGAAGTTAACCAACTTAGTTTAGATCCAAATATTCCCTTTACAGGTATAGCTACAGTAAACGGTACTTTTGAGATCCAGTATGTTCCTGAACCTCGCTCTTCAGTGACTTTAATTGGTTTAGGTTTAATTAGTTCAATATTTTCATTTCAAAAAAGTTTTCGATAGCAGCCAGCTATTATATTAGTGCATTAGGAGATTAACGATCATCTTACTCCCTACTCCCTACTCACTACTCCCTACTTACTACTCCCTACTCCCTACATGTTTTAAAAATCGCCACCTTGGTCTATTTTACGAACAGCGAAATAAACTAATCCAACTAACATAGCAATAAATATCAGAATTCCCACCACAACGATATAACCTCTGAGGGCAGTCAGTATTATGGCAGTCAGGTAAGGAATTATTATAATAGCGGAATAAAAAATTATTGTTGAGCGATTCCACTCAATGTGAAAGTTTGTTTGCAGTCTTGCTCCTCTTCCACCTTTGGGAAGAGGTGTGGGTGCTGCACCCAAACCACGACTTTTTCCGAGTCTCTTTGTGTCTAATTTCTTTCTTTTAGGCATTTTAATAAATAATTTGTCTATACTTTAGGTTAAATTTACGGTACTTTTATGTTTGGAGTTTGGAGTTTAACTCCAGTCTAGTTTCATATCAAGATACTCTTCTAGTTTTTGATTGTGAGACTGAAAATAATCAGCGAGAGTTTTCCTCAATTCATCACTAATAGGATTATAAGAACCTGCATTAATTTTGGGATATTCTGAGAGTGGATTATCTTCTAAACCCAAGAAAGCAAAAACTTTTTTCATTACTTCCTCTGGATTACTGTATAAATCTTCACTTTTAATTAGACAAAATTGTTCTCGATCGAACAATTCCATCCAGACTTTTAATTTGTATACATATAAACTACCAATTATGTTATCTGGGTTGTGATGTACTTTCAGCATCAGATCTTCTTCACTAAAGTTTTCTAACTGTTTCATTTCCTGGGCAACTGCTTCAGCAAACGTTCCTTTAGCCATACCACTATTGAGTTTATGGTAATGCCAAGATACAGCTCGATCGATGGGATTTCTGAGCAAAACAATTAGTTTAATTTGGGGGAAATGAGATTTGATTTTTTGGGCTGCTTTAGGAAAACGGATATAGTTAGGAGTTGCCTCCCCTGTTATAAAATCTGGTCGATCGCTAATACTGGGAAATTGAGATAGATACCAATTAATGCCATATTGAAATTTACTACCAAAAAAATTAATTTCTTTTTTATGAGGAAGAAGAATTTGAGGATGGGATTTTAGATAATTGAATAGAGAAGATGTACCACATTTAGCTGCACCAATAATTAAGAAGTCAGGAGCGTCTTTTTTGGGTTTTTGCCAATCTAATTCAGCTAGTTGAGGATCGGCGTTTACTACTCTGTGATAACAACTGGTTTGGTAGCAAGTAATCGCCTCTTGAATATTGCCTTTATCTGAGAGAGCATCTCCTAAGTTACCCCAAGCAATATCAATATGAGGATGCTGTTTGACTATATCTCGATAAAAATCAATTAGTCGATCCAATTGCTCTGAGGCAATATTGGTATATTGAATAGCATAGTAAGCTCCTAAAAACTCAGGATTAAGCTCGATCGCTTTTTGATAAGCAGCAATTGCTTCAGAAAAGAAACTTTTACGTCTGAGTATGGTAGCCAATTGATGATATTGTAAAAAGCTAGACTCAGGATTATTATAAACAGCCTCCTTATAAGCAGCGATCGCTTGTTGCTCAATTTCGGATAATTCAGGAGCGAGATTAAGAGCTCGACGATAATAGTTAAATGCTTGCTGATACTTGCTTTGATGTTGAAAAATAGCTCCTAATCGTAGATAAGCAGGAATAAAGTTAGGGTAAATTGTAATTACATTTTGATAAGCAGCAATAGCCTGAGACCATTTTTGTTGCTTTTCCAAAACATTGCCTAATTGATGATAAGCTTCCCAGTATTTGGGTTGTAACTTGGTAGCTTTTTGGTAGCATTGACTTGCGGTCGACCATTTTTGTTGTTGTGTGAAAACTGTTCCCAAACCGTAGTACCCAGCAGCAAAATTTTCATCCAATTTGGTTGTCTTTCGATACTGAATAATTGCTTGTTGCCATTGTTTTTGTTGTGCTAAAGCTTGGGCTAGACAAAAGCGAAACTGAGGATTCTGGGGATTTT
>JASJDI010000037.1 GCA_030065155.1 Xenococcaceae cyanobacterium MO_188.B29 | reverse complement strand
CGAGAATTAAGGTTAGGCAAAGTATCGATCGCCAAATCTGCTTCAAACGCTACTGTCGGCATCCCCTCAAATATTTCAAAATGTAAACGAGGATGAGCGATCGCTTCTACTAAAGACATATCTAAACAAATAAAATTAAAGAGGGTTTGGGCGATCGCACTAGTAATACGAGATGCTCCTGGTGAACCAATAGACAGGACTGTACCATCTTTATGTCTGGCAATAGTGGGAGCCATATTAGAAGTTAGACGAGTCCCTGGAGATAAACCTTTCAATCCTTGGGGATGGAGTTCTATTTCCCCTAAAGAATTATTAAGCCACAAGCCATCAATCATTACTCCAGAACCATAACCAGCAGAGGCACTCACCGAACAAGCTAAACCATGACTATCTACAGCAGAAACATGAATAGTAGAAGGAGATTGCATCGATTTATATAAATTATCTCCCGCAGCTAAGTCTAATAAACGAGATGCTTCTTTGCTCATAGTATCCAGACTTGCTCCTTCAAGATAGTTACTACGATATTGCAGTACACTCTGTTGAATCTGGGCTATGGCTTGGATAGTATTCTCATTCCACTCAGTCGCAGAATGTCTCTCCATCTGCAATAGCATAGCTGCCAAACAAGCACCCCCCACTGCAGGAGCAGGATTAGTTACAATATCCCAATCCTTAAACTTAATTCTAATCGGCGATCGCGCGATCGCTTGATATTCAGCTAAATCTTGAGCAGTTAATAATCCTTGACCTGCTTGAATTTCTGTAACAATCTTTTGTCCTATTTCTCCTGTATAAAAAGTCTCTACTCCTTCTTCCCCGATAAGCTGTAAACTATCAGCGAGTTTAGGAATATAAATCATTTCTCCTACTTGCAAACAGCTACCGTCATACTGATGTACAATCTGATAACTTTCAGGATGCCAACCAAAAATAAGTTTATGACTATAGGAAAAATATTCCGCAGCTACAGTAGAAAGAGGAAAACCGTGGGCGACTAACTTCTGTGCAGGAGTAACTATTTTTGTCCAGGGAAGATGACCATAAGATCTAGAAGCCATAGCCAAACCAGCCAAAATTCCTGGAGTGGCAATAGAACCATAGCCTACCAAAGTACTCATCCCACCACCATAATCGATGAAGGCTTCTCTCATGCCTTGACCAAAGTGATGAGAATTCAATCCTCTTCCTGGCATTTCTCCATAGGCATCTATGACGATTGGCTCTTGATTAGGTTGCCAAATGGTAATAAAACCGTTTGCCCCTGGCGCAATCACTCCTGGTTCAGTACACATAGAAACCATTGCTGCTGCTAAGGCTGCATCAACAGCATTGCCCCCTAAATCAGCGACTGCTGCCCCTGCATGAGCAGAAATTTGAGAACCAGAAGCAATAGTTACCTTTGACATAGATATTTCATTGAACATTTAGCATTGAACATTTATCATCTACCAATGTTCAATGTTTGGTCAAAGTCAATTTTAAATCAAAATTACTAACTACTAACTACTTGAATCAACCAATAGTTTCTGGACTAATGCCAAAGATCTAATTAAATATCAACAAAATCGACAAAACGAACTTTAGGATCTTCTAGCTCTTTATATTCAGATGCCTTAGATTCTATCTGTTGTAGTTGTCCTAAAGCTTTAGAGCAAGCAAACCCATAGGCTGCTTTAACACGATCGCTAGCAATATTTAAAGCAGTACGGGATAGATCGACAAACTCTGTCAATTTATATTCTTCCCCTGGTGTAAAGTATTTTTTGACTACTAGAGAAGGAGAATAACAAGTTTCTTCTGTCCCGTCAGGCCATTGGATTTGAAAGTTAATTTCAGGCATAGTTTGAGGAAAGATAAAATCAGAAATTCTTGATTAGTAAAGCGATCGCATTATATTATCAATTGCCGATCGAAAGGCTATGGCTGCACCAGCACTCATATCTCTAGGTGCGCTAGCACGATTACGCAAATATGCCAGAGCGATCGCCCCAACTGCTGCTACCTTAGCATCGGTGCCACCTTTTCCGCCTACTCTACCCCCAACTAAAGGTTGTTTGTTATCAACCATGAGATATTCTGTTAGAAATCGCAAATGTAAGTCGATCGCCGAGTTGGCAAAATCACGATCTCTTGGGCTGAGAATAACTTCAAGTCCTGAATTTTTAAAAATATCACCAATTATTGCTTGATGATTATCACTTAGTTTGGCTGCTGCCTCCATTTCATCAGGGTTGGTTGACAGATTTCCTGTATCAAGATGAAGTCGATCGATAGCTGGTTTTAAGCCAAAAATTCGCCTTAAAACTAAGTTATTAGTTGTAACATCCGACTTAATGCGATTATATGCAGGGCGAGAATCGATCGCCTCAAACCAACGATTGAGATTAGGAAAACGCTCATTTCCTCGGATTGGATAACCTCTATAGACAGGCACATTGGCAGCTAGCCGACTTAGATGAGGTGCATACATAATATCTACTAAGCTAAATTCTCCCATAAAATAATCCCCTGGATATTTAGCTAAAAATTGTTCGATACCCTCTAATTTGGCTTCAAATTCTGTTTGTAAAGATAATAATTCCTCTTCTGAAGTATCGCTAGCATTAATATCTCTACTACCCCAGATAAATCGATAACCAATTTGAATTAAACCAGGACTTTCACAATCAGCGATCGCTTGAATGGCAGATTGATTTAGAGTAGCATCGGCAGGAAGAAGAGAAGGTGAAAACTGTTCTTCTAAAGCTAAAAGGATATCTTTCGATTCATAAATTAATTCTCCTTTAATTTTGGCAGCAGGAACGAGTCCAGTCGGAACTATATCTAAATACCATTGAGGTTTAGAACGAAGATCGATGAATTCTACTTGATAAGGAATCTCTTTTTCTTCCAGAGCAAGTATAACTCTCTCGCAATAAGGACACCAACTATTAGTATCTTTGAAGAGTAGCACTGGCACTTCTTGCCCGCGATCGATTTTGTTGATACTAAGAGGGATTGGTGCAGTAGCAGGAGATTGACCCGATCGACGTATCCATTGAGCATTGGTATTAGCTTTGGCGATCTCTAACAGATGTTCCCAACTAGCTGTTGTTTCTTGAGTCAGCATACTATGATTCTTCTCGGATTTCTAATACTTTAAATCAAAAATCAAAAAATGTTCCTGGCAGGCACTTAGGTACAAGGATTATCTGAGATCGTAACGAAATAGTCCTAATCCTGCCATGCATTCATAAAGTCATAGTAGTCAACAACTGATGACTTTCCCTTGGGATGTCCACTGTTTTTAAGATACAGCAGCCTATGGCTATTTATTCTGGTAGGTTGATTATGTATTTTTGGCGACTAACTGAAACTTTGTTTATTAGTATGCTTGGTTAACAGAGTTAATGCTTCTAAAGTTTTTTCAGCACATAGCGACATGGGTGAAAACTCACCAAATGTTACCAACCATGAATTTTGTCTATGTTCATGTAGTACCCACATCTTTCTGTCAATCATTCCTCTAATGACCCATTGCCCAAAAGCATTTTGATAAACATTGAAGCCTAAAGTTTGAGCTTGATCGACGATTAATTGTTGCACTTTTCCTTCTCGCTATTAAAATAATGATTTAAAACTAGTAATTTATACCTAAGTATTTACACTGATTATCTAGTTTTTATCTTTTTTATGCAAGGGGACTGTTAATTAGTAAATTCAATCAGACAATTAAGTTTTATTTATTTAAGTATGAAAGTATTATACTTTTGAGAAAATAGAGATCATGGAATTTATTTTATGTCCTCATCTTCTTCTGAACCTTCCCAAGCAGAAAATACTTCCACAAACAAAAGTAAAGGTAAATCTCTTCCTGCTTCATTTATTATTAGACTAGGCAAATTTGTTTGGACAACCCAGTGGAAAATAATGATGTCCAAGCTTGCGCCTAAAAATGCTTCAGGAGCATATATTCGCCCAACTAGTCAGTTTAGAAGCTTTGTCGGCACAGAGAAAGATAACCCTTATCCACCCGCTTCAGGACGTTATCATCTTTTTGTCGGGTTAGGATGTCCTTGGGCGCATCGCACTTTAGTAGTACGGACACTAAAGGGATTAGAAGATGTTATTTCAGTATCAACTGTAGCCCCTTCCGGGGATGAGGGTATCTGGGTTTTTGACTCTCCAGAAGAAAACTGTCGTACTCTACCAGAACTCTATCAATTAGCCAAACCAGGATACAATGGACGCTCTACAGTTCCTGTTTTATGGGATAGTCAAACTAAAACAATTGTGAATAATGAGAGTGCCGAGATTATTGTCATGCTTAACTCTCAGTTTAATGAATTTGCGACAAATCCCCATCTTGATTTATATCCTGAAGAATTAAAACAGCAAATCGATCTTTGGAATGACAAAATTTATACTACTGTGAATAATGGCGTTTACCGTTGCGGTTTTGCTCAAACTCAAGCAGCTTATGAGGAAGCCTGTACTGAACTTTTCGCTACTCTAGATGAAATCGATCGAGTACTAGAAACTCAAAGATACTTATGCGGAGATAAAGTAACCTTGGCAGATGTGCGTCTGTTTACTACTTTGTTTCGCTTCGATATTGTCTATTACAGTCTATTTAAGTGTAACCGTCGTCGAATTCAAGATTATTCTAACCTAGGAGCATATCTACGAGATTTATATCAGTTACCAGGTGTTGCCAATACTTGTGACCTAGAAAGTGTTAAGCAAGATTATTATGGCAATCTTTTCCCCCTTAATCCTGGCGGTATAATTCCCTTGGGACCTGATTTAAATAATCTTCTTGAACCTCACGATCGCGTAAAATTAGTAAATAAGTTCTAGCTAGGGAAAATTGTTATTTTAGGATTGAGAGGTATTGTGTCCTTTGTATGTACTCAGGTATGATTCCTGATTGCTATAACTATCAACTGATGACCAATAACCAATAACTAATAACCACAAGGGATGAAGAAGTATTAAATCCCTATCTTAAAGTTTGTATATAAAAGTTAATCTACTACCATGTATTCACTGATAGAGTACATTAAATCTACTATTATTAGGCATGATTGAAAATTGTGATTAATACGAAAGCAAGAAGAGGGCTCAACTACTTATTTTCTAAATTAATCAGATGAAATTCAAACACATTGGCAGTTTATTGATAACAAACAATTTTTCACTCAATATAGGAGTTAAATTAAGATGGCAAGAAAAAAACGTAAACCATCAACTAGATCTACTAGAAGTAAATCTTCTGTAGCTAAACCTTCCCCATCTAGTATATCTAGTAATGAAATTAAGGAAACAAGTTCTTCTACTTCTAAAACTAATGAAGATATTGATAGCGATCGCAGCGATCCAGTAGGTTCAGAAGAAAAAGTAAATTCTTCAGTGACTACAACTCAAGTTGAATCTAAAGATACTAATCAAGAAGTAACTAAGCAATCTGATTTGGGAGAAAAAGTACAACAAGAAGTTGTTAAAGAAGCAGAAACAAATACTGTTTTGCAAAAGCAGTTGGAAGAACAAGAGAACTTAATTAAACAACTACAAAATCAAATTAAATCAAATCAAGAGAAGGAAATACAAAACAGAAAAGCTTCAGAAGAAAAAGTTAAAGAGCAAAAAGTTTTAATTGAAAAGCTGGAAAATCAATTAGAACAAAAAAGTAATGAAGAAACATCGATTAAACAGCAAGTAACTGATTTACAAAGCCAATTAGAACAAAGCAATCAACAGCTATCTCAACAACAAGAGACTAATCAAAGCCTGCAAACTCAATTATCTCAGCAAAGCGATCGCGCTCAGGATTTAGAATCCCAAGTCACTGATTTACAATCTCAGTTAGAACAAACTAATCAACAGCTATCTCAACAAGAAGAGACTAATCAAAGCCTGCAAACTCAATTATCTCAGCAAAGCGATCGTACTCAGGATTTAGAATCCCAAGTCACTGATTTACAATCTCAGTTAGAACAAACTAATCAGCAACTATCTCAACAATCAGAAACTAATCAAAACCTGCAAACTCAATTATCTCAACAAAGCGATCGCACTCAGGATTTAGAGTCCCAAGTCACTGATTTACAATCTCAGTTAGAACAAAGCAATCAACAACTATCTCAACAACAAGAGACTAATCAAAACCTGCAAACTCAATTATCTCAACAAAGCGATCGTACTCAGGATTTAGAATCCCAAGTCACTGATTTACAATCTCAGTTAGAACAAAGTAATCAACAATTATCCCAACAACAAGAAACTAATCAATCTCTAGAATCACAAGTTAGGGAGTTACAAAGCCAATTAGAACAAACTAATCAACAACTATCTCAACAACAAGAAACTAATCAATCTCTAGAATCACAAGTTAGGGAGTTACAAAGCCAATTAGAACAAACTAATCAGCAACTATCCCAACAAGAAGAAACTAATCAAGCTTTAGAGTCCCAAGTCACTGAGTTACAAACCCAATTAGAGCAAAGCAATCAGCAACTATCCCAACAACAAGAGACTAATCAATCTCTAGAATCACAAGTTAGTGATTTAGAAAAACAATTAACACAGAGTCAAACTGAACTTAATCAACAAACCAAAAAAAATCAAGATCTAGAAAAACAACTAACTAAAAAAGAAGCACAAATTAGTAACTTAGAACAGCAAAAAGCAGAGCAAATAAGTAAAGTACAGTCTTTAGATGAAAAAGATACAGAACAAAAAGAGCTAATTGAACAATTAAATCAACAATTAACAGAAAAAGCATCATTAGCTCTTCAACAAGCTCAAACCAGTAAATATCGCAATTGGGCAATTATACTTTTATCATTTTTGCTAACTATGGCAACAGCTTTACTTGCTACCAGTTACTTACCAAATTTGCTCTAGAAAATTCAATTGAGGAGAAATAAGCTAATTACTCCTCTGCCTCCTCTGCTTCCTCTGCTTCCTCTGCTCCCTCTGCTCCCTCTGCCTCCTCTGCTTCCTCTACTCCCTCTGCCTCCTCTGCTCGCTTTTCCTCATCCTCCCTATCTCCATATCTTTCTTTGTACTCATCGGTTTCCTTGTACTCTTCCCACAGCTTTTCTACTTTTTCCTTAATTTGGCTGTGTCTATGTACGCCTTCGTAGGCATAGCGATCGAGTTTATTTTCGACAATTAGTTTTTCTATATAGCTAATACGTTCTTTGGTTTCTGGGTGAGTAGATAACCAAGCAGGGGGAATAGGTCGATCGTCTTCTTTAGCTATTTCATCTAATGTAACCATTAAGTTACGCACTCCATCGGCTGCATAACCAGCACTAACCAAAATTTTTGTACCATACAAATCTGCTTGTCTTTCCATATCTCGACTGTAGTCAAGAACAATCAGATTAGCTGCTGCGCTACCAACATAAGGAATGTATTGAACTACACTAGTAGTAAAATTGCCTCTGGCTACAAGCTGAAAACCATGAGATAGTGCAGCGTGAGAGACTTCGTGAGCTAATAAACCAGCTAATTCTGCTTCTGAGTTCATATTCATAATAGCTCCTGCATTGACAAAGACTTTTCCTCCAGGCAAAGCAAAAGCATTTAGTTGATCGTCCATAATGACGTGAAATTCGTACTCAAAATCATCTCTTCCGGCTACATCAGTAATCTTTTTGCCTACGTCACGAACGTATTGGAGAACTTCTTCGTCTTCTACCATCGGTAGTCTCTTTTGTGCTTTTTTCGCTACACTTTCCCCAATAGCAGATTCTCCCCGCATCAACATTATCGTTGTTTCGATCGCCGAAATAGGACCAAATAAATTACCAGTTAGAGCAAAACCAACAGCACCAGTAATAACACTACCTATGGCATTGAAAGTTAATTGGGAGCGTAAATGATCTTTATATTCTTCTAGATATTCATCTGCTAGTTGAGTAAATTTTTCTGCTTCAGTATGCTTAGGATTAAGCAAAGCAAACTGACGAGCAGTAACAGAAGCATCTAGCCATCTTTCTTCCTTTACATCTGCTTCAATTTTAGCGGTTAGTAATTTTGGCTCATTGGGATACAGAGCAACTGCTTTTTCTAGAACTTGTAATGCTTCTTCTGGACGTTCGTAGCTTTCAAGAACTTCAGCATAACTTATATGACCAGGAATAAATTCTGGATATTCTTTTACTAGTAATTCTATTGGGGTAAATATTTTGCTTTCTAGTTGCTGTTTTAATCCTTCTTGATGTATCCGCCAATATACTTTTCCTCCTGGGGATAATTGTTGAGGATTGTAAATTGCTTGAGGTTTATTTTCTTCAGTATTTTTGTTTTTTTCTATTGACCAAGGTTTTTTTAATTGCCGATAAATTTGGGCTGCTGCAATTTTATCTCCTGCCAAATAGAGTTTATCTGCTTCAGTAAATTTATTGTGACGAGCAATTTCTTCGGGAGTAAGTTTCTTTTTTGATTCTGTTGTTTCTATTTCTGCTTCTACTTCAGCTTGAGATTCATTTTCTTCTGTTTGTCCTCGATCTTTTTGATTATTACTTGATTCTTCTGCTGATTCTATAGTTTCTTTTGTTAGCAACAAATTATTTTGCTGAGATTGATTTGTCTGGTTAATTTCACGGATAGGCTTAATAGCTAAAGCTGTTTGCCCAGAGACAAAAATACTTAAAATAATTAAGATTATATTTGACGAAAATTTCATATAATTAAAACTTGCTCAACAATAATTAATTCTTTATATTTATATTTTAAAACTTATACTTAGAAAAAAAAGTGATATTTACTGTTAATTTAATTACAGTACTTACTTTATGAAGAAAATATGACCACTCATTTCATTACTGCTGAAGTTGATCTACAAGAAAATCCTGCTCAATTACAAAAAGAGATCGAAGCTGAACTAGAAAAACGAGGTGAACCTTTACGTTGGGCAGTTACTAAAGTCGATCGCCAAAAGCAAAAAGTTAAAGTAGAAGGTATTGTTACCAAAAAAGAATAAATATTACTTTTTCTTTGTAAAAAATAATTTGAAAATAGAAGTAGGGGCGAGGCACTGCCTTGCCTCTACAATCTGACTTAGTGTCAAACCTAATTTAAGCCCAATTAACTTATGCGTCCTTATACAGTTGTATTAATTATTCCTACAGGTATAGGAGCAGCGATCGGCGGATATGCAGGAGATGCTTTACCCGTAGCTATAGCCATATCTCAAGTCTGCGATCGCCTGATTACTCATCCTAATGTCCTCAATGGCGCACAAATGTACTGGTCGATGAATAATACTCTGTATGTAGAAGGTTATGGACTCGATCGCTTTGCGGATTCTAGTTGGGGGTTACAGCCAGTACATCAAAATCGGGTTGGTTTACTCATAGACCAAGGAATTGAGCCAGAATTACGCTTAAGACACTTACAAGCAGCGGATGCAGCCAGGGCAACCTTAGGACTCGATTTAACTGATTATGTAGTTACTGATGCTCCTGTAGAAGTTAAATTAAATACCTCCGCCTCAGGAGCAAGTTGGGGGACTATTGGTAATCCTGGTAGTCTTTTACGAGGGGCAGAAACTTTAATTCAGCAAGCATCCGCAGAAGCGATCGCTGTAGTTACTCGTTTTCCTGATGAGCTCGATCGCAATACTCTAGCCAACTATCGTCAGGGTACAGGAGTAGACCCCTTAGCAGGGGCAGAAGCAGTGATATCCCATTTAATTGTTCGTAACTGGCAAATTCCCGCAGCCCATGCACCAGCTTTGATGCCCCTAGAAGTCGATCCACAAGTATCTCCTCGTTCAGCAGCAGAGGAATTAGGCTACACTTTTTTACCCTGTGTTTTAGTAGGATTAAGTCGTGCGCCTCAATTTATTACTGAGCCAAACAAGAATTTTACTAATTCAGCTATTTGGGCAAAGGAAGTAGATGCGGTAGTTGTTCCAGCCACAGCTTGTGGTGGTAGCGCTATTCTCAGTTTTAGTCAGACAAAAACAAAAATCATTGTTGTAGAAGAAAATAATACACAGATGGAAGTTCCCCCAGAACCTTTAGGCATTAAAACAATTAAGGTAAACTCTTACTTGGAGGCGTTAGGTGTTTTAGTAACTCATCGCGCTGGTATTAGTGCCAACGCTCTACGTCCTTCTATATTGTCCCTCCGTTGTTTAGCTTAAACCAGTGGCAAATCCAAATAATCCAGAAATAGAATCTCTTAGTAGAACTCAAATTTTAGTAGTGATGGGAGTAACGGCAGTTGTGTTACTTGTTGTCACTAAAATATGGCAAAAACTAGGTTCTGTAGAACTTTTACCCTTAAACTTTACCACTGATGCCTTGGTATGGGGAGTCAGTACAGCAATAGGCATAAGCATTGCTAGCAGCATTATTTATCGACTGTGGCCCGCTTATCGTCGTAGTGCAGATATTTATCTGGAATTAGTAATCAAACCTCTAGTGTGGCCAGATCTTATTTGGTTAGGACTTTTGCCTGGTTTGAGTGAAGAGTTACTTTTTCGCGGTTTAATGCTACCAGCTTTCGGTTTGAATATAACGGCGGTGATTATTTCTAGTCTCTTTTTTGGTGTTCTTCATCTCAGTGGTAGTGAGCAGTGGCCCTATGTAGTTTGGGCAACAGTAGTGGGTTTTTCTCTAGGTTATATTGCTTTGATAACAGGTAATTTACTGATTCCCATCATTGCTCACATTATCACTAATTTAGTATCTAGTTTCCTATGGAAGATGGGTAACTTGAAGGCTAGCGAGTAGAGATAGGTAATAAGTAATAAGTAAGAAATAGTTGTTCTTGACCATAATTGTTAATTTTTCTCTATGCAACGTCTGATCGAAAGTGGCTCTGGCTGGCATATTGGCTGGAATCCCCAAGCAGATAAATATCAAGGTTTAGTTGGTAGTGATGATTGGGCGATCGAATTAACAGCAGCAGAATTTACTGATTTTTGTCGTTTACTAAATCAGTTAGTGACAACTATGAACCAAATGAAAACAGAATTGATGGATGAAGAAAGAATTGCCTGTGAAGCAGAAAGCGATCTACTGTGGCTAGAAGTAGAAGGATATCCTCATGCCTATTCTCTTCGTCTAATTCTTAATCAAGGTCGTCGCTGTGAAGGTAACTGGAATGAAGGTGTTGCTAGTGAATTAGCTGAAGCTGCCCAAAGATTGAGTAGTGGGTGAAATTGAGCTGAAAGCGGAGGAAAGCGGAGGGAGCAGAGGGAGCAGAGGAGGCAAGGGAGATAAGTGTTTATCTAATGGTTAAGTAAATCTAATTGACGATCTATTTTTTGTTTAACTTTTTTTAGTTCCGATAAATCTCCTATTTCTGAAGATTCAAAACAAGTAACCATTTTAGAGAGAGTTTTTTCAAGTTTTTGAGCAAGCAATAAAGCTTGTTCGCTCATTTTTTTGATTTGTTTCTGTTCATAAAGCTTTAAAGCTTTTCCTCTTAAAACCTGAATGGTAATTTCATCTCCCCACTGACCAGGACAAGCATCAATACGTAACTGTAGACGCTCCTGTTGATAGTGTTTTTCGATCGCTACTTTTCTCGGTTTTGTTAGTAATTGTAAAGGGATTTTGGCTATAGTTTTAATTTCGTTAATTAGAGCTTGCAAATAAGACAAAGATACATTATCAAGAGAAGAGCGAACTACTTCATCTGGACTCCAGAGAATAGAACCTTGATGTTGATTTGGTTCTAGATGTAGTTTTTCTATACTACCATCAAGAATCTTATTGAACAACTCTTGCCATAATTGTTGAGGAGTTAACGCATTCAGAGATTCATGAGTTAGACAGTAATTTGCAGATGGTGTAGAAATGTCGAAATCTAAGAAAGGGTATGAAACTATATCTTTTGTTTGCTCAAAATTGAGCTCGGATTCTGATTTCTTTGACTCATAAATTGGTTGAGCCTGGATTTCTACTACTGGATTTGTAGTTAAACTAGATTGTGAGGAAGTTTCAACTTCGGAAGAATCTTCTGCCATAGGAGCATAGATAGTAGATTTACTATCTTCAAGGGAAGCTTGTGTGAGAGGATTTTCTGAAGGATCGGCTATAATAGTTGCTTTACTATCAAGGTCATTTCTTTGAATGTTTTGTTCAGATTCAAAAGGCATATTGACCACAGTCATTGCCGAATCACGAATTGTTTGAGCAGAAGTTTGAGGTGAAATATCTGCTTTTGTTTGCTCTACAGTATGATTATGTTTGAGATACTCAGCTAAAGCTAACTGATGAGTATCGGAGTCTATAGGCTGAATGGTAAGACCGTAGCCTAAAGCATTGACGATCGGATGAATGAAGTCTAAAGCAGCCCGATCATCTGGGTTGACCATTCCCAAGCTTAAACAACCCTGTTCAATAGTTAAGGGTATAATCTGGTACTGTAAACAATATTCTAAACTCAAAATAGACTTGATTAAGTTTATGACTTGTTCATAATCAATATCTGAGATCCCATTCATAAGATTATTTGTCCGAAGGTCATACACTTAAGTTACCCAAATCAACCCAGAAGTTTATCAAACTAACTTTGATTGATTGTTATCAAGCAATGCAATACTGATTTAATGGAGCTAATCTCGATATTCTATTTTTTTTAACTTATGACTAATTCATCTTCTATCCCAGTTGTAGTTAATGGTGCTGCCGGTAAAATGGGTCGTGAGGTAATTAAAACTGTTGCTCAGGCAGAAGATATGACTCTTGTTGGCGCGATCGATCATAATCCCGATCTTCTTGGTCAAGATGTGGGGGAAATAGCTGGTTGTGGTGCGTTAGAAGTTCCTATCCTAAACGATCTTCAAAGTGTCTTGGTTTTGGCGACTCAAGAGAAAATTCAAGGGGTAATGGTAGATTTTACCCATCCTAATAGTGTCTATGATAATACCCGCAGTGCGATCGCCTATGGTGTGCGTCCAGTGGTAGGGACAACAGGATTGAGTGACGAACAACTAAAAGATTTAGCCGAATTTGCGGAAAAAGCTAGTACAGGAGCTTTGGTAATCCCTAATTTTTCTATTGGCATGGTGTTACTACAGCAGGCAGCCATTCAAGCTTCCCAATATTTCGATCATGTTGAGATTATTGAACTACATCACAATCAAAAAGCAGATGCTCCTAGTGGTACAGCAATTAAAACTGCGCAAATGCTAGGGGAGTTGGGTAAAACTTATAATCCCCAGGTAGTTAAAGAAACAGAGCATATACAAGGTGCCAGGGGTAGCGCAACAGAAGAAAATATTCGTATTCATAGTGTACGTCTACCTGGTTTGATTGCTCATCAAGAGGTAATTTTTGGCGCACCTGGTCAAATTTATACCCTCAGACATGATACAAGCGATCGATCTTGTTATATGCCTGGAGTTTTATTAGCTATCCGTAAGGTTACTCAACTCACTTCTTTGGTTTATGGTCTAGAAAAAATATTGTAATAACTCCAAACTACTGTACCGACGTTCCATGGAACGTCCCTACGAACTACTGTACCAACGTAACCTAGAACGTCTCTACGAACTAATGCTAATTCCTCTTACTCGCGAAAAATTTGAGCAGATAATTCCCCTAATTGCTACAGGTCCTCAATATGCTTTTTATTGGGGTAAATGGCAAGACTTGCTAAATCGGTTACTTATTTCTGTAGTGGCTTTAGTAGTAATCTTACTACTCGGTAGTTTAGTAGGAGAAGGTGCAAAGGCTTTAGTGTTGTTGATCGCAGTAATTGGAGGTCTTTACTGGCTTTGGTCTCCTGTTTATTGGGCTAGTTTACGCAATGCTACCTACCGTAAGTATAAATATTGTGGTTTTTGGCAAGCTAGGATACTAGAAATGTATATAACTGAAGACTTAGTTAGAGAAGAAGAGACTGTCAACCAAAGAGGAGAGCTAGTCGTTGTTGAAAATCGGGAAAGAAGGATCAATCTTGTACTCGGTGATGATACTGGATTTGAAGCGGAAGTACAAGCTCCTTTAGAACGCATCCATAAAGCAATTAAGGCTGGTCAAATGGCTCAATTGTTAGTGCTGTCAAATCAACCCAATCTTGCCAGAATTGATAAAATTACCGATGCTTATATTCCTAGCCACAATCTTTGGATTGGTTCATATCCTTGGCTACAAAGAGATGTTTTTAGGGAAGTAAGTTTGGAATTAGAAAGGAAACAAAGACCAAGATCCAGCGATCGTCCTCGTGGTAGATATAATCAACGTCGTCGGTGATAAGAAAATTTTTGAGTGGCAAATAAAGAAAACTAATTACTAACTACTAACTACTAACTACTAAATTTTATCCAACCAAGTTTCGTAGGTTGTTGATATATCTTTTTGAGAGTATTAATATCTCTGGCAGAAATCGGTGGAAAATCTCTAACCTGAGAAAAATAAAGAGCATCATTTCGATCGGGACTATGCCCCCAAATGCCTAAAGCATGACCGAGTTCATGACGAGTAGCAGCTAAAATTGCTGGCTGACTCAAATTGGGAGACACTTTAATAGTCATGCGATGGGATAAAATCTTGCTGTCTTGCCAATAAAACTGATAACTAGTTTGAGCGGTTATAGCGCGAGGAATATCATAAAGTCCTGTAGCTGGATTTAATTTAACTTTTCTTTCTGGAGTCGATCGCGCAATGGTAATATCAGCTAGTTCTGGATTGTCTGTTTTTTGTAGAGGTAGATATATACTCCATTCTGCGATCGCTTTTCTGACAGTTTCTATCCATTGCTGTTGACGAATATTACTAGCAGAATTATCTGGAGATAGAGTTGGTTTGGCTACATAAATCTTGACGGGAAATTGCGACCAAATTAAATAACCAAGAGGAGTTGGTTGGATTTGGTTAAAGTAATCTTCTTGGTTGTTTTTATCCTCCCACTTAGCTAAAGAAGTAGGTAGAGGATGCACTTTAGCAAGAGGTAAGAGACTATTCTCGATCGATTTGTCTGTAAGGGCGAAAGGCTGTTCGTTCCTACGTCTGAACTCCTGACTCTCAAATCCTGATGCTGCGGTCGAAGGTACTCCGCCTTGAGAAGACGGAGCCTGCTTCGACTTCGTCACCGTTACACCGCCGTGAAAGCGGTGCGACCCCGCGGAGGTTTCCTCCGCAAGGGAACGCGCACCAAGACGCGACGGTGCCTGCGGTGACCGGCGTTCCCCGGTGAATCCAGCATAGGTTTGAACTCGATCGATTGTAAAACCCAAGCTGTAATAGAGTCGTAAAGCTCTTTTATATGTGCGATTGGTACCAATAAAAAAGTATTTACTTGGCTCTCCAAAGTGACTTTTAAGCTTGTACATACAACGAATTGCCAAAAATCTTCCCAGTCCTTGCCCATAAAACTCAGGTAATATTGCCAATTCTTCGATCGACATTTCGTTACCCCAAATACGTCCATAGCAAGAACCTATTATTCTTCCATTGCATTCTAATCCAATCCAAGTTTTTACAGCATCTTCTTTTTCTTGAGCATCCTTTAACTGTAATTTTTGGAATTCTTTGATTTGCTCTATTTTTTCTGATGTAAATCCATCATAATTAACAAGATAAGCCTTATTGTATAAATCAATAAATTCTGATAGACGATTTTTAGTGAAGGAAATTTCCTGAATATTTTTAGGTAGCTGAGGAAGCTCGGTTGTTTCAAGTATATTTTGACTAGCAGTCATTGTGAGCCTAGGTTGCATATCAAAACCTAGTTCAGGTAAAAGTCCTGCATAATAAGCATTATAGGATGGAAACTTTTCATTTATTACCATAACAAGTTCATCAGCAAGACTAGCTTGAATAAATTCAGTTTTGATCTGTTCAATTGCTGCTTTAATAATTTGATATCTACTAGACCATAGGGAAGGAATTATATGTTGAATACTTTGTTGACCTAAATTGTTGATTAAATAACGACAAAAAGCAATTTTATTTTTTTCAACTTCAATCAAATAAATTTTCTCATCATAGGGTAATTGAAAATTAAAATTAATAAATTCATCGATTTTATTAGGCTGAAAACCAAGTATTGGAAATATCTCATTAACTGTTTTTTTGAAGTGTTGGAGATACTCCGAGTATTCGTTTTTTTCTATTATCTTCAGAGCCATAGATTTTACCTAATTTTTCATTTTTAAACTATTCTTGACTACAATTATTAACTAAACGATATTCACTTTTATTATCTAAAATTTATTCCTAGTAGAAAATTCATCATCACAACAGTTGTTATCTCTTAGCGCGATCGCTCATGTCTTTCTATTTTTATTTTTTTATTTAATTAGGAAATTATCTACAATAAAGAAATTATTCTGTAATGTAGAAATGGCAATTAATATCAAAAACACTGAGGCAGATAGACTGGCTAGAGAATTAAGTGAAATTACTGGGGAAACTATTACAGAAGCTGTCATCAAATCTTTAGCGGAAAGATTATAGAGAGAAAAAAACAAACAAACTGCTTCTGTACCCCTAAAAGAAGAATTGCTGAGTATTGCCAAACGCTATCAAGCTTTACCGACTTTAGATAACAGAACTGAAGAGGAAATTTTGGGTTACAACGATAGTTATTGATACTTCAGCAATTATAGCGATTCTCAATCTAGAGCCAGAAGCAACTATCTTTGCTAATGCGCTTGCCTCTGATTCGGTTCGTCTTATATCTATGGGAACTGCATTAGAAACATCAATTATAGTCAAAGCAAGAAAAGAAGAAGCTGGAATTAGGGAGTTAGAGTTCTTTTTATATAAAGCAGCGGTTAATTTAGTCAATTTTGATTAAAATCAATTAAAAATGGCTCTTTATGCTTTTGAGCATTACGGCAAAGGCAGACATCCTGCTAGTTTAAATTTTGGCGATTGTTTTGCTTACTCTCTTAGTAAAACTTCTGGACAACCTTTATTATTTAAGGGGAATGACTTTATTCAGACTGATGTTATTGCAGCAGTTGCGATCTCGTAAATATTATCAAATAGCGATCACTTGATGGATTTGTTGTTGGTAATTGTCGAAAATTCTCAGAAAAAGAACAATGAATGAGCTACAAGAATTAAGAGAAAGTATAGAAAAGCAAGATTATGTCAAAGCCTTGCAGATTGTTGATGAGTTGGAAGAAATGTCAGTAGAAGACAAGCTTAATAAGATATATAGCTACGCAGTAATTCTTCTCCTTCATCTCATCAAGCAAGAAGCCGAGCAGAGAACTACAAGCTCTTGGGAAAGGTCTATATATAACTCAACGGAGAATATTAAGCGCACCAACAAACGACGCAAAGCTGGTGGGTATTATGCTAGTCCCGAAGAGTTAAGAGAAATTATCAACGAGGCTTATCCTCGTGCTTTAAAGGAAGCTTCCTATGAGGCTTTTGAAGGTAAGTTGACTCCCCAAGAGTTAAGCCAAAAAGTAGACTCAGATTTGGTTAAAATGCAATCGATAGAACTGCTGAATTAGTTATTCGCTTTGAAAATTACAGTTTTCCTTAGTTGTTAGTTATTTCTACTTAAACTGAACTCGCCCTAACTAAATGTAAACGTTCCAGTAAAGTCTTTACTTTGTTACATTGTATGTATTTACTTGAACTTTATTTTGTTTCATGGAAAATCCACCATCACAACAGTTGTTATCTCTCAGTATGATCGCGATTCGTCGCCATATTGGTACACTAATGCTAGCTATTGCTGTGGTGGTAGTGGGTATTTTCTTTATCTTTCGGTTGCAGGTAGATTTATTACCTGCCATTACTTATCCTCGCATTGGAGTAAGAGTTAACGTACCAGGAGTTACTCCAGAAATAGCTATAGAAGAAGTTACCAAACCTTTAGAAGAAGCTTTAACTGCTACAGAGGGAGTAGTGCAGGTTTATTCTACTACCAGGGAAGGAATGGTTAGGATTAATCTTTACTTTGAACCAGGAGAAGATATCGATCAGGCTTTAACTGATGCTACTGCTACTTTTAACCGTAGTCGCAATAGCTTACCAGATATTGTTGAAGATGCTCGTCTGTTTAAATTCGATCCTTCGCAATTACCAGTATATGAATTTGCCTTAGAATCTGCTTCTCTGGATAATCGCACCCTGAGAATTTTTGCTGACGAAGAATTAAGCCGAGAATTAACTGTTGTACCTGGAGTAGCTACGGTAGATGTGGCAGGGGGAGTTACAGAAGAGATTAGAGTTAATTTAGATTTATCTCGGTTACAGACTTTAGGTATTGGAGTTAACGATGTTTTAAATACCCTAACCCAAAGAAATCAAGATATAGCAGGGGGAAGACTCAGAGGAGAATCAGGAGAACCTTTAATCCGTACCCAAGGAAGATTTAGGGATATTGAAGATCTTAGAAATCTTACTCTAGAAGTTAATAACAATAATAATGATTCTTCTCTTGGTAATAGAAAAATCTATTTACGAGATGTAGCGGAGATAAAAGATAGTACTACAGAACAAAGAGTATTTGTTAATCTCAATAGTAATCCTGCCATTAAACTTAGTATTCAAAAACAACCAGATGCTAATACTATTACCGTAGTCGCAGGTATCAAACAAAAACTAGCATTCTTACGGGAGTCGGGATTAATACCCGCAGATATGCAACTAGTAACGACTTTAGATGAATCTCGCTTTATTCAAGATTCGATTACTAATGTGGTTAGCGCAGGATTGATAGGTACTATTTTAGCTGCGATCGCGGTTTTTTTCTTTTTGGGTTCTCTACGTCAAACCTTAATTATTGTTCTGGCTATTCCTTTGGCTACCTTTACCGCCATTATTTTGATGAAAGTATTGGGTTTATCGATCAATATTTTTAGTTTGGGAGGTTTGGCTTTAGGAGTAGGGATTGTGGTGGATAATTCCATTGTCATGCTAGAGAATATTGCAGGAAGGATATCAGTTGGGAATTCAGGAGTTCAGGAGTTCAGGAGTTCAGAGGAAATTGCAGCAAAAGCCAGTCAAGAAGTAGAATCAGCCCTCATTGCCTCCACTGCAACTAATCTAGTCGCAGTATTACCTTTTTTGTTAATTGGTGGTTTATTTTCTTTACTATTTCGGGAATTAATTATTACTATTAGTTTAGCGATCGCAGCGTCTTTATTACTCGCTTTAACTGTAGTCCCCATGCTATCTTCTCGTCTACTGAGGATAAAATGGTCGAGTAAGGTGGGTAAGCTTCCTTTACTGCAATTTTTTAATACGCAACTGAATTCAGCTACTAATAATTATCTCGGTTTACTTAAAACTGTTTTGCGCTACCGTATCTTAGTAGTAGGTATGGCGGTAATCATTTTAGGGACTGGTAGTTGGTGGATGTTCGATCGCCTTCCCCAAGAAATTTTACCACCCATTAGTACAGGACAGGTGCGATTATTTGCCCGGTTTCCTCCAGGGACAAATTTAGCTACCAATAAGCAAGTGATGGAAGAAGTAGATAAAATTTTGCTGCAACAACCAGAAACAGAATATGTGTTTACTTCTACTGGAGGATTCTTGTTTGCTGGTAATATTAGTGAAAATTTACTCCGTAGTTCTAGTACTATTACTCTCAAACCCAATAGCGATTTAGAAGCTTTTGTCTCCAGAGTCGATGAACTATTTAAAGACTTAAATCTAGTAGATATTCGTCTGCGTCTCTCTCCAGGGGAAGTAAGAGGACTGACTTTAAATAATTCTCCTGTTAGGGCAAGTATTGATGTGGTGCTACAAGGTAAAGACCCCGATATTTTAGCAGCAGCAGGAGATAAAGTCCTGAAAACTTTAGACGATCGAGCAACTTTAGCCCGTTTTCGTCCTGATACTGACCCTCAAGAAGCAGAAATCCAAATTAAACCCCGATGGGAACGGCTAGCCGATCTGGGTCTAAGTTTACAAGATATGGGTAGAACTGTGCAAACAGCCATTAATGGTTCTACTCCTACCCAGCTACAAAGAGACGAGAGACTAGTAGATATCAGAGTACAAGTAAACGAGCGATCGCGTCAAAATCTCTCTCAGTTAGAACAATTACCTTTACTGGCAAATAATAACCTGATTCAGTTAAGGGATATTGCCAATGTTGGTTTTGGCGAAGCACCTAAGGAAATTCAACGCATTAACCAACGTGCTACTTTTATTATCGCGGGAGATGTCACCGAAGGAGAAAAACTGAGTGATGCCCTAGCAGAAGTACAAACTATCTTAGCAGACATAGATTTACCCCCAGAAGTAAGCTTTTTGCCTAGTTATGCAGCTACTTCTAATCAACAAATCCAAAATTCTTTAGGTACCTTGGGTGGTTTAGCAGTATTTCTGGTTTTTGTTGTCATGGCAGTACAGTACAATTCCCTTATCGATCCTTTAGTAATTATCTTTACCGTACCCTTAGCTTTAGCTGGGGGTATTTTCGGTTTGTATATTAGTCAAACTGCTGTAGGGGCAACAGTACTAGTGGGTGCAGTCTTACTAGTAGGTATTGTAGTAAATAACGCGATCGTTATGGTCGAGTTTGCTAATCAATTACACCAAGAACAAAACCTCAGTAGACATACAGCTATCCTGAAAGCCTCTGCTGCCAGACTACGCCCTATTTTAATGACTACCATTACTACAGTTTTAGGTATGTTTCCCCTAGCTTTAGGTATGGGAGAAGGTTCAGAATTTTTACAGCCTCTCGGTGTTGTCGTCTTTGCTGGATTAGCTTTTGCTACTTTGCTAACTTTATTTATTATTCCTTGTTTTTATATACTTTTACATGGTTTAGAAAGAAAGCAATCCCAATATGAGTAACATTCCCCAAATAGAACAACCAGCACCAGATTTTACTGCCCAAGATCGACATGGCAATACAGTTAGTCTAGAAAATTTTGCTAATCAATGGCTAATTCTCTATTTCTATCCCAAAGATAATACTCCTGGATGCACTAATGAAGCCAAAGATTTTACCAACTATCAAGCAGAATTTAGCGAATTAGGCGCAAAAATTGTGGGAGTTAGCCCCGACTCAGAAAAATCCCATGGTAAGTTTATTGACAAACACGATCTAACTATACAATTATTAAGCGACCCCGAACATCAAGTAATTGAAGCCTATGGTGCATGGCGATTAAAGAAATTTATGGGTAAAGAATATATGGGCGTAGTGCGATCGACTTTTCTAATTACTCCTGACGGGAAGATTGCCCAGGTTTGGGATAAAGTGAGAGTTAAAGGTCATGTAGAAAAAGTCTTACAGGAGTTACGAACATTACTCAGTAGCTAAAAAATTAAGTATTTCTTGCCACAAAGAATCATCAATATAATCAATCCAATTATTATGTCCTGCATTTTCTAACAACCACAATTTTTTGTTAGTATTTGGCAGGGATTTGTATAGGTTTTTGCCTAAATTAGCAGGAATAACTTCGTCTTTTCCTGCTATTAATATACCGATATTTCCTGGGAATGATTTGAGATTATTAACACTATCAAATTTATCTAAAATTAACCACCTAACAGGAAAAAAACTATAGAGAGTTTGCGCTAAATTAGGCAGAGAATCCCAAGGAGTTATTAACATAATACCATCTACAGGCAATGTGTTATCCGAGATAGTAGAAGCAACAACACCACTTCCTAAAGATTCACCCCACAAATAAATAGGACTGCCATATTCTTGATAAATTAGCTTAATGGTTTCTCTAGCATCAGCAACAAAAACTTCTTCGCTGGGTTTGCCACTCCTGCCACCATATCCAGGGTATTCTGCCAGTAAAACACGATAACCTAATTTTACTAAAGCATTAGAATAATAACTGCGATCGATCGCGGTTCCAGCATTACCATGAAAAACAATAATTGTTCCTTTAACCCCATTTTGAGGTTGGCTAGAAATTAAACCACGATAATTATCGTCTTTGCCAAGCCAATATTCTAATCCTCTTGCTTTGATAAATTCTTCGGTTAGCAAACTATTATTGGGGAAATATAATAACTTTCTTTGCGCTAGAAATAGAATCAAGACTAGTGTTAAATATACAATTAGAATAAAGCCGATTATTTTAATGATTAATGAATTAAACATCATTTAAGTTTGAATAAGTTGAAAATTATAATTAGTGACAGTGCCAGAATAGCTTGACTTTTGGGAATGCTAATAATAGCAAAAATGTTAAAGCAGCATTTTTTATACTAATTAGTAGGGCAATCTGGCTAAAATGAATAATTTTTCAGCGAACAAATATCGGTTATTGATAGTAACTGTATTTACTTTTATTTTTATTAATAGTTTCAGCTTTAATTTATTAAGTCATAATACGTTCTCTTTTCTTAAGCATAATCCAAAAGCGGTCGCTCAAGAAACAAACACAGAAGATGAGCTAATAGCTAAAAGTAGTGGTGGACGTAGTGGTGGAGGTTCTTTTAAAAAACGTTCCTCTGGTTCTAGTTCCCCCAGAAGATCATCACCCAGAAAGTCATCTCCAAGATCCAACTATAATTCTAGACCTAAAACTATTTCACCTAGTCGCTCTTATTCTTCTCCTCGTTACCACAATAATTATACCTATGGTTCTGGTAGCAGCAATCATAGTTTTATTTTTACACTTTTATTGTTATTAATATTGGGTGGTGCAACATTTGCAGTTATCGTTATTGTATTTAAAAGTCTTTTTGCTAATAATAGTAGTGTCAAGCAAAGCGATCGAGAAAGAGATAATAATATTGTTACCATCTCTAAATTGCAGGTAGCTTTATTTGCTGAGGCAAAAGATGTACAGAAACAGTTATCAGAATTAAGTTTGAGTATAGATACTAATACCGATGAAGGATTAGTAGAGTTGTTGCGAGAATCAGTCTTAGTTTTATTGAGAAATTGCGATTACTGGAATTATGTTTTATCTAGTTCTAACTCTCTTAATATCGATCGAGCAGAATCAGCATTTCAAAAACTTTCTATAGCTGAAAGAAGTAAATTTAGTGCAGAAACTCTAAGCAATTTTGAGGGCAAAATTCAACATAGAGAAGCTATCTCACCTGATGAAAATGATGTTGCTGCATATATTGTAGTTACTCTTATTTTAGGTACAGCCGATGACAAGCCATTGTTTGAGAAAATTCACTCTAAAGAAGAATTACAATTAGTGTTAGAAAATCTAGCTTCCATGCGAGATGATTATCTCATGAAATTTGAATTACTTTGGAGTCCTCAAACTGAAGAAGATAGCTTGACTTATGATGAGTTAATTACAGAATATACAGATATGATTCAACTCTTCTAGTAGTTCACTAAAAAAGTTTTGATGGCTTTAATATAAATAAATTATTTTCGGAAACTATTATTAGATTTATCGACAGCAGCATTATATATCTTTTCATTAGCTTTAGCTGACTTAAAAAAGTCTACTACAGGACGAGGATAGTCTACACCTAATCTGACTCCATAAAGTTTTTGTTCTTCAGTAGTTAATTTCCAAGGTTCGTGAACTTTACTCCCAGGAATAGTAGCTAATTCGGGTAGCCAATGTCTGACATAATCTCCTTGACGATCGTAATCTTTAGATTGTTTCATAATATTGAAATAACGAAAACCACGAGCATCATTACCTACTCCTGCCGTATAATTCCAGTTTCCCCAGTTACTACAAACATCGTAATCAATTAGCAGAGATTCAAACCATTCTGCCCCTATTTGCCAATTAATACCTAAGTTTTTTGTGAGGAAACTAGCTACATTTTGCCTACCACGATTAGACATAAAACCAGTTAACGATAGTTCACGCATATTGGCATCTACCAGAGGATAACCAGTTTTTCCTTCTCGCCACAGATCGAATCTTGTCCAATCTTCTTTCCAAGGAATATCGACACCTTGTAAACCAGAAAGATAAAATATTTTGCTACCATGTTTGGCACAAATAAACCGAAAAAAGTCTCGCCAAATTAATTCAAAAATGAGCCAATAAGTGGAATTATTTTTAACTCTTTCTGCTTCATATTTTTGTACTTGCTCATAAATATAGCGAGGTGAAATACATCCCAAAGCTAGCCAAGGAGAAAACTTAGAAGAATAATCTGCTCCTAACATTCCGTTTCTGGTTTCTTTATATTCTTTAAGACAATTTGCCTCCCAAAAATAATATTTTAAACGATCGATCGCTGCGGTTTCTCCTCCTTTAAATTTTAAAACGGCTCGTTCATCAAAGACAGGAGTTTTTAGAGCTAAATCAGCTAAGGTAGGAATATTACCTGTATCTACTTCTGGTAAAGTTGGTAATTTTTTAGGTGTAGATATAGGTTCTTCGATCGCAGATTTCTTTTCTACTTGTTTGCGAAAGTTAGTATATAGTTCGGGAATTTGTTTAAGAGCAAAAGGTAGGTCTTCTGGGAGATACAGAGTAGAACCCCAAAAAGACTCAACTTTTGTTTTAAGGCTTGATAAGTTTTGCTGTAATTTATTCTCTACTGCTAATTCTTCTGCGGTAACTTCCTTATGGTAATAAACAGCATCAATATTCAATTCTTGAACTAAAGCAGGAATAATTTCTTCAGGTAAACCATTTCTAATAATTAAGCTACTACCCAGTTTTTGCAGCGAATTGCGTAAATCGGTAACACTTTCTAATAAAAATTGAGCACGATATTTACCAGTTTTTGGAAAACCAAAAGAAGTAGTAGCAAATTGCCTGCGATCGAAACAGTAAAAAGGAATAACTAGAGCTTTTTCTTGTAACCCTTTATACATAGGTTCATGATCGTGAACCCGTAAATCATTACGATACCAAATTAAAACACGTTTGACTGACAATTCTTACTCCTTAGTTACCGAGTCGATATTTAACCATTAAAACTAAAATTTATTCACTAGCAGGGGCTTTTTACTGAAAAATTGTAATGGTCTAAATAAAAGTTGCCATAAAATCCAGACAGATTCCAACTCTCCTGGGGTAGATTTCCTTTGCCATTGACCAGGACGACAATAGAGCATTTTAATTAAACTTCTGTGTTGACTTAAACTTAAATTGGCAAATTTAACTACTAGTTTAAGATAACGATCTTGAACATAAGTACGAGTTATATAGCCTTGAAGAGTAACTTTTTCTTGGATTAAGTTTATAGTTATATTTTTATCTAAATCGACTGATTGTGATAGTAATATTTCTATTCCTTCTTCAGACAATTTATGGGTATATCCCCTAAAAATAAGATTATTGCTAACAATTTGAACTTCGCTTTGATAAGAAAACCACTCATAAAAACTCAGCTTTGGTATATCTAAGAGGGTTAACAAAGCAGCACTAAGAGTCATCACGTTATAGCCACTCCAAAACAAACTTAGATTTAGATTTTGTCCTGGTGGTGGGTTTAACAAACTAACAGCAAAGGAGAATGTACTCAATACTAAGAAAATGATTAGAGGAAAAGCCAATTGCCAATTGTAATTGAATTTATCTCTAGATAATCCTTTAGGAGTCACTTTAAAACCCTTAGAAAAAGGATTAAGCATCACTTTAATTACTGTTAGTGCTAGGGGAAAACATTGTACCAAAGAATATAAGTCTGAAAGTATAGCCGATCGCGAGCGCAGATTAAGCCAGGAAAAGACAGAGAGTTGAATAATATAATAGGGCAAAAAGATATAAATTACTTCAGAAAAATTTGCTCTAATTGGTTCAATTAAGAAAAAAGTATAGGTAAGAGGAACCAATAAAAAGAAAAGACGAGGAATACAATTAAACCAATGTAATAATCCTTCTAAATGACCTAATCTTTGCCGTAGTTTCAAACCTGGAATAGTAAGGGGGTTATATTGAATAAAAAAGGCTTGTAATGTTCCTCTTACCCAGCGCAGTCTTTGATCGATATGAGCAGAAATACTCTCTGCTGCTAAACCTGCACTCAGTTTTTCATCTAAATAGACTAACTCATATCCTTTTGCCGATAAGCCAATACCTGTAAAGTAATCTTCACTAAGAGATTCTGTTACAAAACAGCCGATTTCTTGCAAAGCATCACGACGAACTATAAAAGAAGTTCCTGCACATACTACACTACCTGCTCCATCTTTCATGGGTTGTGTATGACGATAAAATACTTCTTCTTCAGGAGTTAACGTATCTTCTAAGCCCAAATTTCTAGCAATAGGATCGCTATTATAAAAGCTTTGGGGAGTCTGCACTAGTCCAACTTTTCTATTTTGAAAAAAGCCGACAGTGCGAGTTAAAAAATTGGTTGTAGGAATAAAATCCGCATCAAAAACTACAATTAGTTGCCCCTTAGTTTTAGCGATCGCATGATTTAAATTTCCTGCTTTAGCATGAGAATTATCTGGTCTAGTAATATACTCGCAGCCTAATTCTTGAGCTAATTTTTTGATTTCTGGTCTTCTGGTATCGTCTAGCAAATATATTTTTTTATTAGGATAATCTAAGGCTTGACAGCCGATTATTGTTCTTTTAAGAATAAAATCTGGTTCGTTATAAGTAGGAATTAAAATATCTACGGATGGTGTATATTTACCCTCTCTAACTCTTTGACTGTATCGGTCTGCTTCTTGATGTCTTTCTTTGATATTAAACATCATTAATAACTGCAAGATGCTTCCCGACATTGCTAATAATTCCATTAGCAATAAAGTTAAACTAAAGATACCATCAATAGGATTAGAAAGATTAAGAGTTGATAAAACTCTCCATGATAAATAGCGAATTGTTAATAGTAATAAAATCGAGACAACAATTCTGCGCGACCATGTTTTTGGTTGGGGGGAAAACTTGATAATTATTTGTGCTGATAAAAAAAGTAATATAGTTGGTGCTAATAAATAGTATTTATTATTTAATTGAGGAGTTTCCAACCAGGTAGGAGGATTTTCTTGCAGAATATGTAATTGAGCAAATAGCTCGGAAACATAAGTATTACCAAGTAGCCAAGAAAAAATAACTACGGTAAAAGAACCTATAGTAATCAGTAAAATTACGGTTGCTGGCTGTAAACTTAATGCTGATGATGACGATAAGATCGAGAGTTTACTCTTAGATTCTGATATTGGTCTAAAAGTTTGCATGATTTTTGAATATGGCTTTCTCAGTAGGCTACAGCTTAGCAAAACATATGTGAATTTTTCGTGAAAATGAAAGGGTAATTATTTAGACTTGAAAATTTAACTTGACATTAAAGGGAGAAAATTAATTAAAAACTTAAATATATTAGTATCTTTAAGATTAAAGAAAAAAAGCATAATGGAAAAAAAAGAGTTTTATAGCCAATGTTACCTAGAGAAGAATTATTAGCAAAAGTAGAAAATAAAGAAGAGTTTGCTCGAATTATCGATAAAGCAGAGCAAGCTCTGAAAACTTGGGAAGTTACGATCACTGATTTTTTTGCACCTCCTGTATTAATCGAAATAAATAAAGTTTTTCAGCAATTAACAGAAATAGAAATATTAGCTTGGGGTGGTTATCCACAAGCAGAAAGACGAAGAGTAGGTATTTCCCGTCCAGATATTCCTCTAGATCGATCGCAAGTGGAATTAGCACTTTTGGATATTGCGGGCAATTTTCTCTTCGATCCTGCTAACCATAGAGATTTTCTCGGCGCAATTTTAGGCACGGGATTAGTTCGAGATAAAATTGGCGACATAATTGTTTTAGGGGAAAGAGGCGGGCAAGTAATTGTTGTTCCAGAGATAGCTGAATTTCTAGAAACATCTTTAACTCAAGTTCGCTCTGTCAGTGTTAAAACTCAAAGAATTGATTTTAGTGAACTAAAAGTACGCCCACCACAAAAAAAAGAAATGACAACAGTAGAAGCTTCTATGCGTTTAGACGCGATCGCTTCGGCTGGTTTTGGCATGTCTCGGAGTAAAATGGCGAGTGCTATTTCTGGAGGAGATGTCAGAGTTAATTGGAAAGATATTACTCAATCTAGTTACAACGTTAAAGCAGGAGATTTAATCTCTGTACGCGGTAAAGGGAGATTGGAAGTGGGAGAAGTATCTGTAACCAAAAAACAACGTTATCGGATTAATTTAGTCAGATATAAATAAATTTATTTATATTTACTGGACTAGTTATTCATCTTCTTCAACTTTAAAAGTGCCTATAGAAGTTTGCATTTTTTGGACAATTTCTACGGTTTGTTCTAAAGAATGAGCGATTTGACGGGAAGAATCGGCGGTATTTTCGGAGATATTGGCAATTTTTTCCATTAAATTACTAACGTATTGGGATGTTTCCGCTTGAGATACGGCAGCTTGGGAAATTGTGGCTACTAATTGGTCAATATGACCAGAAACCTCAAAAATTTGTCCCAGACTCTGTTTGGCTTCCGATACTTGATTAGTTCCTTTCGCTACCTGGGCAATACCAACTTCCATCACTCTTAATACTTCGTCAGTTTCTTGTTGAATATTACCTAAAATTTGTTCAATTTCTTTAGTGGCAGTAGCAGACTGATTGGCTAATTTACCTATTTCTTCAGCAACTACGGCAAATCCACGACCTTCTTCTCCTGCTCTGGCTGCTTCTATGCTAGCGTTAACAGCGAGTAGGTTAGTTTTAAGAGCGATTTGATTAATTAGAGAAATGGCTTTAAAAATTCGTTCTGAAGATTCGTCTAATCTTTTAACCTTATCTCCTGTTTCGATCACAGTCGAGCGCAACTGAACAATTGTATTAACAGTTTTGTCGATCGCTTCTTCTCCTGTTTCTGCCATACTGGCAGCAGTCTTGGCAACTTCTGCTGCTGACTTAGCATTTTGAGCAACTTCTTGAATTGATAAATTCATGTTCTCAACTGCTTTAAGAGTCTGACTGATTTGGGTTGCCTGTCTGAGAGTTTTTTCGACTAAATGCAGAATTTCCTCTTCGTTGACACCGACAGAGCTATTAACAAGATTGGCTGACTGTTTAACTTGAGTAATCAGTTCTTGGAGGTTTTCAATAATAGCATTGAAAAAGTCGGCGACAATAGCTACTTCACTAGAAGTCATTTCCGCTCTTACGGTTAAATCTCCACCAGCAGCATCTTCAATGGTATCCAAGAATTTGAGTAGCTCCTCTTGAAGCATTTCTTTTTGTTGACGCTCTTGTTGAACACTAGATTCAATGCGAGCAACCATTCTATTCATTTCTTGGGCTAAAATGCCAATTTCATCTTTCCGCTGCGTATTTTTTAGTCTTAATCCTTGTTCTCCACCACCTACTTTTTGCGCAAAATGAGCTAAATTACGCAAACTACCAGCAACATAAGCAGCGGAAGGAATAGCTACTATACTAGCTAAAACTAGAACAACTCCACCAATACCATAACTAATCAAAACTATCTTTCTAATTGATTGGCTGATTTGTTCTTGAGATTGTCCTACAGAAGTCATGCCAATTATTTGGGCTTGAGCAGGTTTAAAGGTTTTGTAATAGTTAAAAATAGGATGGTAGGCAATAAGATATTTCAGTCCAATAATATTTGTTTGACCAATAAAATCTGCTCCTTTATTTAAAACTGTCTCTGCTACTTCTTGAGAAGCCCTAGCACCAATTGCTCTAGCTTTTTGATCTCTGTAAGAAACATTGGTGCTAATTATCCAGTCTTGAGCAAATATAGTAATAGTCGATAATTCGGTTTCTGCCTGTATTTGGTCGATAATTTCATAGTAGCGATTCATCAAAGTACCCACGACCGTTGTACCGACTAATTCACCGTCTACTATAATTGGTGCTACTGCCATGATCGTTAAACCTTTTTGTCCTTTCTGAAAATCTTCAGAGTCTTCAGACAAATCTCCGTCAGGGGTCTTTAAATCAATTTTGGCTTGCTTTAATAAACCTAGCCGTCGCCAGATCCTTCCCTCCAGTAAATCCATTCCCGATAGTGGCTCTTGTTCTTGGAGAACATCTCTAACCATGGGAATATCCCCTAAGTCAATTCCTATTGGCAAAGATACAGTTGCTGATTCTTTTTCTCCCGTTTGTGGGGAGGGAAAATATTCTAAAAAGTCTCGATCGATAGTTTGAATTTTCTGAGCAACAGTTTTGCCTTGAGCATCAGTAATGAAGTAAAAACTTTCGTCATTGTCAGTCTTGGTATAGTCTGCTAACAAGTTACCAATAGCACCATAATTCTCAGGATTACTAATTTCTAATTGGGATGAACCCACAATACTTGCCAATTTAGTTACTTCTTCTGCAATTTCTTCTTCTGTATCTTGAATTTCAGCTTCTAAGACTCTTAAATCAGATTTTAAATTTTGTTCTAGATTAGAAAGGAGGTGTTGTTCTGTAATACTTACGATCGCTTGAGTAACAGCGATTACTGGTATGATGATGCTGGTTAACATCAAAAGAGTTAACTTAGCGCGGAAGCTGAGATTATTCCAGCTTTGTTGAATAAGTTTAATTACCGAGCTAGACTTAGATGAGGATGAAGGTAGTGAGGAAGGTGAATCACTCGAAGGTTCATCTAGTATGGAAGGAGTTAAAACAATCTTCTCTTGGTCACTAATATTCTGAGTAGAATTATCTTTAGTATTCATAAAACCTATAATCTAAATTTTATCTGCTATAAATTTAAGACTGTGCTCCTAGACAATTTACTTACTTTATTTTTTATAAAAATTGCTCTAAAAAGAGTAATTTAAATAGGGATATTTTACAAGTTAACTTTGGCTAAAATTGACCATAATTCTTGTTTTTGAAAAGGTTTATTCATATAAGCCATAGCTCCCAGATTCATAGCTGCTTGACGATGTTTTGCCCCACTACGAGAAGTCAACATAATAACTGGAAGATGTTGATATTCAGCACTAGATTTTACCTGACTCAAAAAACCGAACCCATCAAGACGAGGCATTTCCAAATCACAAATAATGGCACCAACGGAAATTCCTGCTGCTAGTTTTTCTAAAGCCTCTTGCCCATCCCCAGCTTGCTCAGTCTGATAACCAGCCCTTTCTAGAGTTAAAGCCAGAAAACGACGAGAATTAAGGGAATCATCAATCACCATAATGCTATTTTTGTGAGTAGTTTGGGCAGTAATAGATGAGGTTACACCAGTAAACTGCTCTGGTAAATTGTTTATTGATGGCAAATTGGAGTTCGCTACCGACTCACTTGCTACACTAATTGCTGGATTAGCAGTATTGGTTGTTTTAAGTCGCTCTTCTAGAGAAGATAGGGGTTTAGACTGGGAGGGGATTACGGTATTAGGCTCATTAATCGATTTCAGTAAAGCCAGGACATCGACTAGAGGGACAACTTGTCCATCTCCCAACAGAGTACAACCACAAAAACCTTCAGGTAAGGGTAGATGTCCTTCAACTTGGCGCAGGGTAACTTCTTCTTCTCGCCAATAGCGATCGGTTTGAATACCAAATAATTCATTGCCTTGGGCAATCATCAACACGGTTGGTTGATTAATACTGGGAATTTCTTCTGTATCTAAGATCTCAGAAGATTGGGGAATCTGGAGACATCGATCTAGTCTGAGCAGAGGTACAATTGAGCCTTCTAAGTTGAAAAATTCTTGTCCCCCATTGGTAAAGATTTTTTGGGGTTCAATAATCAACATTTCTTCTACTACATTACTAGGAAAAGCTAGTAGCATCCCATTGCTTTCTACTAATAACACTCTGAGGACTGAGAGATTAAAAGGAACAGCTATGGTAAACGTTGTGCCTACATCTGGTAAGGTATCAACCTCGATCGTTCCGCCAATTTGCTCTAAATTAGTTTTAACTACATCCATACCCACGCCTCTACCGGCAAGATCTGTCAATTCCTCAGCGGTACTAAATCCAGATTTAAAAATTAATTGAATTAAATCTCTATTGTTCCTACCCTGAGAATCTGGAGTAATTAAACCTAATTCTCTGGCTCTAGTCTGAATTTTATCTAAGTCTAGTCCTCGACCATCATCTTTAACTGTAATCGCAATGCGATCGCCTCGATAAGCAGCATTAATTGTGATAGTTCCCTGTTCCAATTTACCTTTAGCTTTTCTGTCCCTTGGATCTTCAATTCCATGAGCAAAAGCATTACGGAGTAACTGAATCAGAGGATCTTTGAGAGATTCGATAATAGTACGATCGATTAAAGTGGAACTCCCACGTATTTTCAATTGTGCTTTTTTCCCGTACTGTAATTCGAGATTTCTTAAGGCTCTAGGAAAGGGTGCTACTAACTCAGCTAAAGGACGCATCCTAATGCGATTTAACTTAGTTTGCATCATTTCTGAGTTACGGGTAAAGGCATTGGCGGTAAATTCTGCTTCTTCAAGATTAAAATGAAGATCGCCAGTGATTTTGTCTATTTGCTCGATTATGCTAATTGCTTCTGGTGAGATGAGGTTTGAATTGAAAGAGTCTCGGTTTATTGGGCTAGAGTCCTTATTATCTCCCCATAAATCCTCAATCGTGGGGATGGCTCGATCTGCCCCAACTCTAGTAGTTAGGCTAGAAATAGGACTATAAATATCACTTATTTCTTGACGATGTAATACTTTTAACTCATTTAATAATTGTATTTTTTGTTTGAGTAAGTTGAGAGAACGGCGCATACGCTTGAGGCGTAAACTCATACCATTGCGTTCAAAGGTATATTCTCCCATCAATTCGTTTAAGCCATCTAGATGGCGAACAGACACTCGAATACTATTGTCAGTAACTTCACTATCCGTTGAATAAGTAGATTGATTAATTAATAAGGATTCTGAGCTTTGTTTCCGAGCATGATTGACGGTCAATTTGTCTTCTTCTCTAGTCAGAGATTCTAAAGAAGCAATCCAATTGAGAGTCTCTTGAGCAGAACTAGGTAACGGTTCTGGTTCGGTGACAACGGTAGGAGATGCTGTAGCTGTCTGGTTAACAAGAGTATCTCGCTCTAAGGTGAGTTGGGTAGGAATAGCTTCTGTTTGTCCTGTGATAACTAGATTCTGGACTCTGCGCCACTCTCGAAGAGCTAACTTAGCGATCGCTTCTACTTTTTCTGGGTTAGTATTTATTTGCTGTTCTACAGATTCACAAAAACTACTCAAAGAATTAAGTTTGAGCATTTGGCTTAAACCGGCGAGTTCTTGAGCTATAGAGCGCAATTCTACCGATAGAGAGGAGGGAGAAGAATCTTGTAAAGCCGATTCTAACCGTTGCAGATATTCTTCTACTTCTGTTTGAAACAACAAAATTTTAATCTCTGCTTCTTCATCTGTAGCGATGACAGAAAGTTCATCTTCTGGCTCTGGCTCTCCTAAACGAATGTGTAATTGCTCGAAGATCGGGTTAACATTAGTCTCTAGCCATAGTTGCTCAATCGTCTTTGTTTGGCTACTAAGGGCAATTATTTCTCTCAAACAATCAATACTAGAAAGAAGCAATACTTCAAGATCTTCATCGATTTTCTCTATTTGACCAGAATTCAAGACTTTAAAAAAATCTTCTAGGCGATGGGAAAAGTGGCTCAGAGTCTTAAATTCCATCATTGCTGCACCACCTTTAATCGAATGAGCAGCACGTAAAGTTCCCTCTAGACTGTTTGGTTGTAAATTACGATTACTTAGACCTAGTAACTCTGACTCAATACTACCCAAGTACTCCTTAGCTTCTGCTAAAAACTGGATGCGGATTTCTTGTTCTTTATCTTCTGACATAACTT
>JASJDI010000328.1 GCA_030065155.1 Xenococcaceae cyanobacterium MO_188.B29 | reverse complement strand
TTCCGACCTTAGGAAAACTCATTGCCCAGAAAGCCAAGGTTAGCCTGGGCGACCTCGCCGAGACAGTCTCGATGTCATTAGCCTGACTTTTTGTGGCGAGTCCTCCCAGACTTATTGAGAAGGTTCCATTTAAATATAACAGCATTATCTCGGCTCGTAAACGTATTTGGTTAGCTAGTCCTTACTTTTTACCCGATGACAACTCGATCGATCTATTAGTAGCAGCCAAACAAGATGGCTTAGATGTACGTATCTTAACTACCAGCGAGCGCAGCGATAAAAAGCCCGTTCATTATGCTTCTTATGAACACTATGGCAGACTATTAAAAGGTGGTGTAGAAATTTACGAGTATCAACCCAGTATGACTCATGCTAAATTACTCTTAATTGACGATCGCTGGGCAACAACAGGAAGTGCTAATTTCGATCCTCGTAGCTTTTGTCATAACGAAGAATTAGATATATGCAGCGCACAGCCTGAGTTAGTACAAGGGATTAAAGATACTTTTGTTAAAGGTTTTGCTCAAAGCAAAATAGTAACTTACCAAGAATGGCAACAACGCTCTTTAATTAAACATCGCATATTGGGTAATGCAGTTGATTTCTTTCAGTGGCAACTTTAAACATTGAACATTGAACATTGAGCATTGAACATTAAATATTTAAGTATCTCTCTATTCCCTATTCCCCGTTCCCTGTTCCCCTTCTCAATCATTCTTCAATAGAGAGATTATCTTCCCGTAATTCAGCTAAATTTTCTTGCAAAATATTGAGTACAATCTGGGGGTCAGTTGCTTGTTGCATAATTTGTGCTTCCCAGTCGTGGCGATCGCGGATATTGGGGAGATCGGCACGTAATTCTTCCATTAATTCGATTAACTTGGCGATTTTCTGTTCTGTCAGCAAATTGATTTGTAAGATTAAATGCGATCGCTGTTCCGCTAGTCTATCTTGACGATTTTGCTGTACTAATACCCCCGTAGCAATTAATAAAGCAGCAATATCTACTCCCATTTCCTGTAAATCGAATGGGGGTAACCCAAAGGGTAATAGTTGGGGTGCTAGATGACTGCACAAACTCCAGCTAACAAACAAGAATAATTGCAAGTATAAAAATGTTGACTTACCAAAAAAAGAGGCGATTTTTTCGATCAGGCGATCGTGCCAAGATAACTTCTGTTCCTGTTTAGCTTGAAACCCAATTATCGGGACTTTGACAAAAAACTAGGTTCAAAAAGGGGGGAAAGCCTTATATATCAATAGTTTAAGTAAAATTGTTTCTATCCGAAGAAAGAAAAATAAAACTAAGCTGAGCAACTTATCAGTCTATTATTTCAAAAGTTTGATTTTTTTAGTGACTAAAACAGGTTTTTGAGAATACTCTACTTCAATTTGTTTTTGAATTGATAAATCCCAACCTAAATCGTAATCTCGTTCCAACTCAAGTACTATAAATGGACGCAATACACCATAAATGATCGCCATTTTTTCGTCTTCAAGTTTAATTCTGGGTTTAAGTTGTAATACCAATAAATCTTCTCCACCAAATATCTGTTCCTCATCGAGTTCAAATAAACCATAGTTTTGGATATCTTCTATTTCCCCTTTTACGGCTAGGTGCATACCATAGTAATTTTCGGGATTAGAAGTTAAATCTTCTGGATCGGGGGAAAGTAGCAGGGATGTAGCGATAATAACTGGCTTTCCTTCATATCTACGATAAAGGCTGGAGTCGAGCTCTAAATCAGACCAAGATTTTAGGTTACTTAAAGTAAATCTTTCTACTTTGCCACTAACTAACACTTCGGGGGTTTTATCATTGGAAAACATTAAGGGCATGGGAGATGTATTGATAACTAAAATAGTTTCGCCACTAAAAACTCGATCTTTATCTAAAATTAAACCCCTTAACCCGATTGTTTCGAGAACATCATTGCGAACTAATACCGATTTCCCAATAAAGCTTTCGAGATTTTGCGTTATTTCAGCTACATTCACTAAACGGTCTTTTTCAACTTTAATAGGCGATCGAGAACTATTGTTACAAGCTGAGAGAATAACCAATGTCAAAAAAGCGATCGCTTTGAGGAAGAATTTTTTATCTAATGGCATAGCGTCGATATCTAGCAGCAACAAACATATATAACCCATAGCAAATCAAACCTATACCAATTAATCCCAACCACAATGACCCCATAGATCTTGTTTCCAGCACTCGAAAAGCATTCTGTAGTCCACCCGCAAGTTCTGAATTTCCAGCAATAGCAGCTTCAGTTAAAAAAATGCCAGTCAAAACAAAAGCAATACCCCTAGCAGCTACACCTAGTTTACCTATGCGCGTAGTCCATTTCTCTAATCGATGGTGAATAGCAGAAGATTGAAATTCACTAATATAGGAGCCATTATAAGCCCCACAGATATAAGAAAAACCAATAATTGTTACTGCAATCCCTCCTAACAAAATCAGCCATTCTCCTATGGGTTGTTCAAATAGTTGGTTGACTAAATCTTCGATCGTATCGTCATATTCTCCCAATTCAAAAACTATATTGAGAGCAGAATAAGCAACGCCAGCATAGCTCAAACCGCTCATCAGATATCCTAAGCGTTGTAAAATATTTTTGAAGCTAAAAGAGTTAGGTTTTCCTGGCGTTAATATTGCTTGAAGTAATCTTCGCCATACATATCCTGTCAAGGCAATGGCGATTAGACAAACTAGCAACTTTCCTAAAGGCTGATCTGCTAGCCAAATTAGAGTAAGATATGTTCCTGCTGCTTTTTGCTCAGAAATAACTGCTGCTTGAACTGCCAAAATGCCAATGGATAAATACACAGTGCCTTTAGCTGCATACCCAAATAGAATATATTGTTTCAGCCAAGGATTAGCGATCGCTTTTTTTAACCATTGCTTCATTATGTAAAAATGAGCGTTCTGTTGTGATGAAATACTCAAAAAATTCAGAATATTATTTTAAAATTATTTATCTTCGCTACTTTAAATCAATTTATATTAATCTACTTCTATCTAGAGAAAGAAAAGTTACACTCACACTATCAATAAAATCCAAGCATACTTTAGTATTTTCATACAAAGCATACTTGGATTGATTAAAATCATTCTTGTTTAATAAAAATAATTTCAACTAGAATATTAGCTAATTACTAGTCAATGGCATCTTTTACTGCATCTTTACCATCTTCTACAGCGTGCCGTGCAGATGCTTCAGCTTGCTTAGCTTTACCTTCCGCTTGGTCTGCCTTATTACCAGTAACTTTACCCATGGCTTCTTGAGCTTTACCTTCTATATTCTTAGCTGTAGCCTTGGCTCTATCTTCAGTACTCATAATATTTAACTCCTGGTTTTTCAGTATTTATTGTTACTAAACAAGATAATAAAAACTTTGTTCATATTGAATCTGTCGAAAGAGATAAACAAGCGAATCTAATACTTATTACTTATTACTGATTTGAATACCTATCTTGAGAAAGACGATCGCCTGATAAATATTAACTATTATTCCAGGGAAAACTAAAAAATACTTTGGCTGAAATTATTCAAAAATTCATTTTATTTATTTAGTTCGCGAATATCTATAGAAAGGGACAGAACAGTGTTGTATAACGAAATCATGCTCTTGGGGCAAATAATTGTGGAAACTGAACCAAACATTGAAGCTGTACAAGATGCTGCTTTTATGTTTAATGGACCTCAGTTTTTTGCTGCATTGATAGCAGGAGTAGTACTAGCTTTTGCTTTTCAATTATTGTTTACCAATTTGGGTGTTGCTGCTGGTATCTCTCTAGCTGGTGGTAGTTCTCATTCTTCTGACTATGATGAAGATAATTCTGGTGGATTAGGCAGCACTATCAAAAAAATTGGTATGGCAGTGGGTTTGGGTACTCTAATTAGTGTTACCTTAGCTTTATTTGCTGCTAGTATCTTAGCAGTCAAATTGGGCTTATTTGTTTCTCCCCTATCTGGTGTAATTGTTGGCTTAGTTATCTGGGCGACTTTTTTCTCCTTGATGATCTTACTTAGTTCGAGGGCAATTGGTTCTTTACTAGGTTCAGTTGCTAATACTGCTACTTCTGGGATGCAAGCAATTCTAGGTACGGCTACTGCTGCTATCGGTGCTAGTGCAGCTAGTAAGCAGGTAGTCAATACCGCTGAGGCTGCTGCTGCTGCGGTGAGAAGAGAATTGGGGATGGCGATCGATCCTGTTACGATGCGAGAGAATGTGGAAGACTTTTTGCAGTCTGTTAAACCCACAGGAATAGACTTAAATAGGATCGCCACAGATTTTGAACAGTTACTAGATGATGAAAACTTACAAGAAATTGTTGATAGTGACAGTATTCGTAATATCGATCGCAGTACCTTTGTGGAGTTAATTAGCGATCGTTCTGACTTATCGAAAAAAGATGTCAATCGTATTGCCGATAAATTAGAATCTGTCTGGCGGAAAACTACTAACAAGTTAAAACCTTCTAGTAATCCTCTTAACGACTTTGCTAACTACATCAAAACAGCTACCAAAGAACAGCTTACAGGCACAGATTTTGGCAGTAAAATAGACTCTTTAATCGAGGAAATAGCTAAAAACAGGCGATCGCAATCGACTAATCCTCTAACTCAAGCAGCTACTATGAGTGTGAATAGTCTAGTTGGTATGGTAATGGGACGTACTGACTTGACAGATTTGGATGTTGATAAAATTGTTAATCAACTGCAAAAGCTACAGGGACAAATCGGCGAACAAACCGATAAAGTAGCATCTGTTGTCGGACTTAAAGAAACTCCTGAGACTACCGTACAAAAAGATATTAAGAACTATCTTCTCAATGCATATCCATGGCAGCTAAAACAGAAAAACCTCGATCGCGAATTCCGCAACCTAATTTACGATCCTGCTGCCGATCCTCAAGCTATCGCTTCCGATCTCAGAAAGGTTAACCGTACTGATTTTGTAGATATTCTGAAGCAAAAAGGTTTGCTTTCTCAAGCGCAAATTCGCCATATTTCTAACTGGTTAGAAGCTATCCGTTTAGAAGTATTAGCCACCGCAGAAGCAGCCCAAGCTAGAGAAAAAAGCATCGAATTGATGGTGGAAGTAGAAGAATATCTCACTAGTGCGGATAAAGAAGAATTTGCCCCTGAAAAAATTCAGATTAACTTTAAACCAATCTTAGAAGACTTTGATGCCACTTATGAGCAACTAAGTACTCGTCTAGCTGTTTTAGATCGCCCTACTTTAGAAAGAATGCTAGAGTTGCGTCATGATATGAGCGAATTTGAAATTTCCGCTATCGCAGGAGAATTAGAAATAGCTCGCGATCGTGTTTTAGAAGATTCACAAAAAGATTTTGGTCAGGCTAAAGCTGTAGCAGAAAGACAATGGCTACAAATTCAAGCTTACCTCAGAGATACAGGAAAAAGAGAATTAAACCCTGATGGTATTAAACGAGAATTAGAACTATTACTTCACGATCCTCAGGCAGGAAGTTCCGCATTAAGAGCAAGATTAGCTCAATTCGATCGCGATACTTTGGTTCAGTTATTATCTCAACGTCAGGATTTAACTGAAGCAGAAATTGAAGATATCCTTGATACGGTTGAAGCTACATGGATGCGAGTGACTAGCGTACCTCAAAAATTGATGGGTAAAGCACAAGAGCAATACGAACAAGCAACATCAGCGATCTCTGATTATCTACGTCGTACTGGTAAACCAGAACTAAATCCTAGAGGTATTCAACGAGATTTAACTCTCTTGTTAGAAGACCCCAAATTGGGTTCTAAGGCTATTCGTCAGCGTTTAGCAGCAATGGATCGCGATACTCTAGTACAGTTATTGGCACAACGTAGAGATTTAAGCGAAGAAGATGTAAATCAAGTAATAGATGATGTACAATCTACTCTCCGCAGTATTGCTAAAGCACCTCGTCGTGTAGCTATTCGTACTCAAGAGACAATTCAAGATTTCCAAAGTGCGATCGCTGATTATCTTCGTTCTACAGATAGAGCAGAATTAAGTCCTGCGGGTATCAAACGAGATGTAGAATTACTTCTCAACGATCCTCGCGCTGGTGCAGAAAGTCTCAAAGAAAGATTGTCTCACTTTAATCGTGATACTTTGGTAGCATTATTAACTCAAAGAGATGATATCTCAGAAGAGGATGTTAACCAAATAGTAGACCAAATCTTAGAAGTACGGGATAACTTCTTAGCACAGCTAGAAATGGTGCAAGAAAAAATACAATCAGTTATTGATAGTCTACTGGCAAAAATCAAAGCCTATCTCAATAGTCTAGACCGTCCCGAACTATCTTACGAAGGTATCAAACGCGATATTAATGTTTTATTTGACGATCCGCAAGCTGGTTTTCAGGCTCTTAAAGATCGCTTCTCTCAAATCGATCGTGATACTTTAGTTGCAGTAATGAGTTCGAGGGATGATATTTCTCAAGCTGATGCGGAAAGGATTATTAATCAAATTGAAAGAACCCGCGATCGAGTTTTACAAAGAGCCGAACATATTCAAACCGAAGCGATGATTCGTTTAGAATCAGCTAAGAAATATACAGCAAGACAAGTAGAAGAAACTCGTAAAGCTGCTGCTACTGCTTCTTGGTGGTTATTCTTTACTGCTTTAATTAGTGCTGTCGCTTCTGCTGGTGCTGGTGCGTTGGCTGTTATAGGATAAGACAAGTAATGAGTAATAGTGCGACTTGTTGGGTGCTAATCAATTATAAAAATTGAAAACCACCCGTTCAGAACCTAGACATCTGAATAACTAATGTAACTTACAGGTGAAATTCCTGTCGTTGTGCTGCCAATTG
>JASJDI010000327.1 GCA_030065155.1 Xenococcaceae cyanobacterium MO_188.B29 | reverse complement strand
CATTAATAATAAATTAAAGCTAATAAAACGTAAAGGCTTTGGATTTAAAAATTTTCATAATTTTCGTTCAAGAAGTTTATTGTCTTTCCATTTTAGTAGTTAATTTAGCATACTCAAATCGGAAGAGCCGAAAATAAACACGCTAGATAGTGCTAAACAATTAATTATCTAGCACTACCTATTACCTATTGGTGGTAAGTTAAAGCCAATAAAAATACTTTAAAGGCAACTCTTCCATCAACCATTAACAAAATTTATTTTGACAGTTGCACTACTTTTGTTGGTGTTTTCTGGAGTAGATGTTGTCCGAGACGACGGGCAAGGGCGAGGATGGTGAAAGTGGGAGAATAGGATGGCCCTGTAGGAAATATTGCTGAACCAGCTACATAGAGATTATCCGTACCGAACACGCAACAATTCGTATTTACTACTCCATCTTCAGGACGACTAGCCATACGAGTAGTACCCATTTGGTGGGCTGCATCGGTCATATTTTCTATATTTGGTAATTCTGACCCGAATTCAATTGTGCCTAAACCAGACTCCTCGACTCTACGGGTTAATATTTCGACTATTTTAGGTAGTGATTCTCGATCTTGTTCTGTAAAGCACCAGTTAACATCTAGCTTGCGTTGACCAAGTGTGTCCCTTTCCGTTCCTAAGGTAAGGCGACTTTCTTTATGCGGAACGTGTTCAAATGCCAAGTTAACTCGGTAGGCAACTACCAAACCATAATTATCTTGGGCAGTAGGACGACCTGGCACGATCTCCATTGACTTCTCGTAGAGTGGTTTGAGATATAAGGCGTGTTCGAGTAACTTCTGTTCTCTTTGGGTTGCTTCATCGATGGAAAAACAGACACAAAAACGAGGTTTCTGCTTAAATTGCATCTCGCGAGCGTATTTTTGCGACAATTGACCAGGCCATAATTTTCCAGTATGGTGTTTGAGATGGTCGGTGTAGAAGCGTCCGACCAGATCGTGAGCATTACCGATACCTCCAGGGATTTGTCGATCGGAAGATAGGAGCAGTCTGGCAGTTTCTAAAGCTCCCATTGCTAAAATAATCTCGTCTCCTTCTACGGTAATCTCTTTACCTTCAAGAGAACGACAGACAACTGCTTTTACTCTTTGTCTCGAATCATCTAGTCTTAACTCAGTTGCCGATGCTCCTAGTACGACGTGGAGATTTTCGGAATGACGCATCTCCTCACCAAAGCGTATTGCCGTGCGGGTGGGTTTTTCTTCCCAATAGAAACTGCTAAGTCTCAAACCATGTTCGGCTAGCTTCGATCGAAATTCTTTAATCTCAGGACGCATCGATTCTGCCTGTAAATCGCCAAAACCGTAATCTTTGGCAGCAGAATTATAATAGGGCAAGAGATCGTCAAAGTCGATCGGCCAATCACTGTTAGGAATCCAATCTCTACCGCCAAACTGGGAAGGCTCTAAATATTTCCATTTACCTGTCCAGATGTTACTCGTACCACCAAACTGACGCAAACGACTAGTGCCTCTTAACTCTGGAGGTAAAAATCGATGGTAGTCTGCATCTGGGTCTAACTTACGATGAGGTTTTCCTGTGAAGTTAACATTGTTCAATGCTTGGATTGATGGATCGAATGGACCTCGTCCACTTTCTAAAAGGATTACCTCTCGACCATTACGGGAAAGGTGGATGGCTACTTCAGACCCCGCAATACCAGAGCCGACGACAACAACTTGTCCGCTTAGACTGGTTTTTTCGCCCAAATCTAGAATATCGGTAATCATAAGATCTCCTCGAAATAAATTTTATGTATTTGTATGTAACCTGAGTTCGAGATAAGCCAAAACCATTGGTTTTTGGTTATATATTTTTGCTTCCATTAGAGACTTATAATCCGCACTGATGTCATTTAAGTTTGATTGGCTAATAGCTAATAGCTTTTATCCTGGTTCAATTCCTCTATTTTTTAGGGACTTGTTATGGTTTACTCAAATGTCTCCAAGCATAAATACTAGTGATATAACGATTTAGTACTTTGTCAATAGCAAGTAGCTTTTCTTTGATTTTCTGTTTCTTGATTCCTATTTTTTTAAATGGTTTTTTGAGACGCTGTGCTAGGGGTCTGATAATAGTTTGTCTGCGTCGAGAACCAATCTTGGTATATTTTGTTTTAAAATAGCCATCTTCAGATAATTCCCATTTTTCGCGCAAGCGTTGGAGACTATTTCGCATCCATTCATCACTCCAACGCAGCATATAGAAGTGCATATCTGATAGTTCTAGAGGAGGTCCTGGTACATAAGTAACAACGCATTCAGGCTCAAAGTATACCGTACCACCAGCTTCTCTTACAGTCATGCAGAAATCTAGATGTTCTTTGGTGCAAAGCATTTGCGGGTCTAGGTTACCGATAGTATCGAATATTTCTCTACGAACTAAAACACAGTGAAATTCAGCTAATTCTGTTTCCATGCGTTTTAATTGCTCTAGCATATCTTCCACACGATGACCTTGTTTGTACATCTTTTCGCGCAGATGTCTTCTACCTTTAACATCGGTGACAATATGACTTTCTCCTCCTGCACAGTGAATAATTTCATGGACTGGTTCTTTTTCGCACATTAAAGGACCAACTACTGTAGCTTCTGTTTCTTTAGCACAATCGATTAAGGCTTTGAGCCAACCTGGAGAAACGACCACATCATTATCGAAAAAGACTAAATATTTGGTATCGACATGACCTAACCCAATATTTCTAGCATGGTTAGGAGAAAGATAGTGATTAGTCCTTACTAGTTTAAAGCCACGGTTTCTTGCTTCAGAATGAAGATATTTTTTGACTTTGCTAGGAGAGTTACCATCTACATAAACTAGTTTAAAAGGAACTTCAGTATATTTGTAGATACTTTCTAAAGATGCTTGTGTGCAGCTAAAGCGTTCGCGAGGTACAACAACAATAGTGACTTGTGGTTCTTCAATAGGTAGGGAATTCATTTGTATTGCTCCTGTTTATTAGAGTATTTTGGTTTTAATAAATAGTTAAAATGACTTACTTAGAAGCTGATTGGCATCTTTCAGCCAAGTGGAAGTATATCCACCAAAATGCTTATTTAGCTGTTCAATATCCTCATAATACATACCAGCCAAATGGTGAGCTAGATTGGAGGGAATATATCCAGGATTAGCGGAGGTTTTAGTTTTTCTAGCTGCTTTTTTGATATATTTAGGTGAAACTTCAACTTCCAGAAAATTAAATATACGAGTTAATAACTCCTGGGGACAATCGGTAACTTCTTCGTAAAAAGCCAGGGCAAATTGTTTTTCTGAATAGTATTTTTTCCAAGTTTTAATTGTTCTTAAATAATTACTTTTTAGTCTGGATTTACTATTGTCAAAATGATTGATAAATTCTGCTTCTGAAACAGATTCAATTTTTCTTCCTCGATCTCTAACCATCTTTTTTACAGCGTGTGACCAAGCTCTTTGTATTGGATTGCGCATCATAAAAATGATTTTGGCATCGGGCATAAGCTGATGAACATGAGCTACAGAATCCTCATTAAGAATGGAATATTCTGGAGTTACTTCGCCAATTTTTTTACCAGCACCCATTGCAAAAAGAGACTCATACCATTGGTCATTACGCAAGTTAAGTAAATAATTTGTCTTCCATAAAAATTTCTTTAATTCAATCTCTGACAAATTAAACTTTTTCCCATCCCCTTTATGTTTAATAACTTCCTGCCAACGTTTTTGTTGGCGATGATAAACATAAGCTAACCGCTCAAATCCTTTTAAGGAGTTATACCTTTCTCTTTCATCAAAGTAGTGAATTTCTTTGATTGGAGGCATCCATATTTGTGGATGTCTAGATAGATTTTTGTGAAGCCAGCTAGTACCTGCTCTTTGCGCTCCTATACATAAAAATTCAGGAAACATTTTAGTTACCTATTAATGACTACAATACTACACAAACTATATCTGTTTTACAAGCTCTCGCTTGGGTTTGCTCAAGTTAGTCCAACTCTCTTGATGTTCTAATAAGTCTGTAAGTCTAGATAGGGTTTGTTCAGGAGCTAAACGCATTCCCCAGGATAATGCACCTAGTATGGTAAAAAGAGCTTCATCGGTTTGACCAGATTCGTGACCTAATTCATAGCAGCGACGGGCGTGTTCAAAAATAAATTTAGCCAACTCTTGAGGATGTTGTTTAAAAATAGATTGATGTTTTTCCATCAATTTATTAAAAGAAACCTGACGCAGAATAACATCTTTGGTGACTTGAGAACCTCCATGTTTATATAGTTGGTAGGTGATATCGGGTATACCTAAGATGGAACAAACCGAATTAAGTCTTAAAAACAACTCCGAATGTACGCGGGAACGAAAAGACTCATCAAAACCACCGATGCTTAGTAAAACATCCCGTTCGACCACCATGGTTTGTTTACAGAGAAAAGATTTTCCTTTGGCAATTTTTTCCATTTGGAAATGACTTCCTTTGGGTAGTGTAGGCGGGATTCGCTTTTTAATAAATTCGCCATTTTCATCGACTACTTTAATTCCAGAAATTACTGCTACAGGTTTGGGTAAATCTGTTTCTACCAATGCTGCTAAAGATACTTCCGCCATGGTTGGTAACAAAGTATCATCGTCATCTAGAAAGGTAATCCAAAGTCCCCTAGCTGCCTTAGCACCAGTATTACGAGCAACAGACCCCCCACCATTGACTGGTAGTCGAATCACACGTAATTTCTCATGTTCTGGAAGTTGTACTGGCTCTGGAGAGGCATCATCTACCACGATTACTTCGATATCTGCTACTGTTTGGGCTAAGGCACTTTCAACAGCACGAGGGAGAAGTTGGGGACGGCTATAGGTGGGAATAATAATACTAAGTATAGGAGGTTTCATTTTGGTTATAGTTTAATTAGCAACTGCAAACTCTGAACTAAGAACTGATTTGTAGATATCTACTAGCTGATTGTTAAGCTTGTGCATATCGTATTTTTCTTCTACACGATCGCGCCCTGCCTTACCCATATCTGTCCAGATTTCGGGATGTTCGATTAGGTAGCTAACTTTTTGGGCGATCGCTTCTCCATCTCTTTCGGGAACTAGCAAGCCAGAAATACCATCTTCAATTAGTTCTGGTATACCACCATGCAATGTACCAATTACAGGTAAACCCATTGCCATAGCTTCTTTGAGGGTATTAACTGGAGCATCTTGATTACCATCAGCAGCAGTTACACTAGGAGCAATTAAAATATGGGAATTGTCTAAAATTTCGATTAGTTCTTCTTGTTGTTTCCAGCCAACCAGTTTAACTATATGACCTACATTTAATTCGGTAATTAATTGCTCAAAATGTTCTCTTAACTCACCATCACCGATAATGTTGTATTCGATATTGGGATAAGTCTCAGCTAAAGAAGCCATTGCCCGAATGCCGTATTCTATCCCTTTTTTCTCGACTAAACGCCCAGTTGTGGCGATCTTAACTTTGCCATCAGCAGGAAAATGGCGGGGAGTAAAAGCAAACTTACTACAATCTATACCAGAACCAAGAATAACGATTTTATCTTCATCGCAGCCTAGTTTAATCGCCCGTTTACGGAAGAATTCACAGTTAGTTAAGAAAAAGTCTCCCTCAGCCAATAGTCGATCGTAAACATCGTATCCCCATTTTTCTAGATACTTAGAGATATCAGAGCCTCGGAAAATGGTGACTAATTTGCCTTGAAGTAAGCCCAGATTGCGAAACAATAAACCCATCAAACCGATCGAGCCAAACTGACAGTGAATAATATCGTAGGATTTACCTTCAAGGAAAGGCACTGCTTTATAGAGTAAGCGAAATCTCTTAGCTCTTTTCCCGTGTTTAGCTACATTAATTAAGTCTTGGCAAACTTCAGGGTTACGTTGAAAAATTTGTTTGATAAATCGATCGTTATTAGGAGTAAGATCGGCTTTATCCTGGGGAGGAACAGGAGAAAAATAAGTACGTTCGATCAGATTATACTTAGTAACAATAGGATGAACTTTAGAACCATTATCCGCAGGACCATTGATCGCGTAAATATCGACTTCATGTCCTCGATCGAGCAAACCGGCAATTTGATTGAGAATAAAAGATTCTGATAAAACTGGGAATTTTCCGACTAAAAAAGCAATTTTCATAATTATTTATTTAACTACGTATAACTCGGATGGATTAGATGTATTAGCAGTTGTTGAACTAGATTGCTCTGATAACTGCTGTTGATATATATTCACTAGCTGCTCGTTGAGCTTGTACATATCATATTTTTCTTCTACACGGGCGCGCCCTGATGCACCCATAGCAGACCAATTTTCTGCATGTTCAATTAGCTCAATAACTTTTTCGGCGATCGCTTCAGCATCTCTTTCAGGGACAAGAAAGCCAGAAATACCATCTTCAATCAGTTCAGGTATACCACCATGCAATGTCCCAATTACGGGTAAACCCATTGCCATAGCTTCTTTAAGGGTATTAACTGGGGCATCTTGATTACCATCAGCCGAAGTTACACTAGGAGCAATTAGGATATGAGAATTATCTAAAATCTCAATTAATTCGTCTTGTTGTTTCCAGCCAACTAATTTAACAATGTGTCCTACCTTTAATTCTTCGATTAGTTTCTGGAAATGTTCTTTTAAAGGCCCATCCCCAATGATGTTGTATTCAAGGTTGGGATAAGTCTCAGCTATAGAAGTCATTGCTCGAATACCATATTCGATGCCTTTCTTTTCGATTAAGCGACCAATAGTAGCAATTCTAACTGTACCATCAGCAGGAAAATTGCGGGGGGTAAAAGCAAATTTACTGCAATCAATACCAGAACCGAGAACAACAATTTTCT
>JASJDI010000326.1 GCA_030065155.1 Xenococcaceae cyanobacterium MO_188.B29 | reverse complement strand
TCACCTGTAAGTTACATTAGTTATTCAGATGTCTAGGTTCTGAACGGGTGGTTTTCAATTTTTATAATTGATTAGCACCCAACAAGTCGCACTATTACTCATTACTTATTACTTATCACCTACCTTGACCAATTAATTTATCGTGCATCGGGTACTTATTTGTCAGTAATCTATCAATCAACAACTAAGAATGAATAAATCAAACAAATTATTATTATTTTTTATTAGTGCGCTTTTGTCCATTTTGGAAATACAGCATCAACAAATAGTCTGGGCAGATAATAAGCAAGAAATTCAAATTATTGAACAACAAGCCCTAGACCTTTATCAACAGAATAGATATACAGAAGCAATTGATTTATTAGCAACAGCGATCGACCAGTACCAAAGACAAGGAGATATGGTTGGCAGTGCGATCGCTATCCGCAATTTGGCTCTAATTTATCAGAAATTGGGACAATGGCAACAAGCAGACATTACCCTAAATAAAGCTCAAGCCATTATTGCAACTATTGATAATGAAGCTGAAAAAAACCAGTTATTAGCACAAATTTTAGAAGTACAAGGACAAATAGAAATATCCTTAGGACAAAGACAAGCAGCCTTAGCAACTTGGAAAAAAGCTACGGCTCTCTATCAGCAACAAGATAATATTACAGGCTTTACTCAAGGAAAGATTTATCAAGCTTATGCTCTCCAAACATTGGGGTTATATTCTCAAAGTATTAAAACTTTAACCAGAGTCAATCAAGAATTAGTCAATAAACCCGATACTTTAATTAAAGCTCAAGCCTTACTGAATATAGGTAACATCTTAAATCGTGTGGGTAGATATGAAGAAGCTCAGAACGCCTTAAAATCAAGTTTAGCGATCGCCCAAAAATTAGAGTCAAAGTCTACCATTGCCAATACCCTGTTAAGTTTAGGGAAGAATGCCAGACTACAAGCTCAGCCAGAACAAGCCTTAGAACTGTATCAACAAGCTATAGAGGTATCACCCCAATCAGATATGCTCTTACGAGGAAAACTAGAGCAGCTAGATGTTTTAGTTTACTTACAAAAAACTGAAAATGCTATCAACTTAGCAGCAGAAATTGAAGGGCTTTTAGCGGAACTTCCTCTTCAGCAAACTACGATCGAGAGTAAGATTAGTTTAGCTCGTAATCTACTAACACTAGATACTAAACCTCAAAAAATTATTAAGTTACTAGTTTCAGCGATTCAACAGGCACAAAATTTAGGTCTTAAACGAACAGAAGCAGAAGCATTAGGGGTTTTAGGAAATATCTATGAACTTCATCAAGAATGGCAATCAGCCCAAATAATCACCGAACAAGCTTTATTAATTACTCAGGGTATTAATGCTAAGGAATTAACCTATCAATGGCAATGGCAACTGGGGAGAATACTGAAAGCTCAAGGAAAAACCTCAGAGGCTATTGTTGCTTATACTCAGGCAACAGAAAATCTTCAAGCTCTTAGAGGCGATATAGTAGCAATTAGTTCCGATCTACAGTATTCTTTTAGCTCAGAAATAGAGCCAGTTTATCGTGAATTGGCGATATTGTTATTACAACCAGAAGCTAGTCAAGCAGACTTAAATCAAGCTAGACAAGTAATCGAATCTTTGCAGTTAGCAGAATTAGATAATTTCTTCCGTGATGCCTGTTTGGACATTCAACCTGTACAAATAGATCGATTAGATCCTACAGCAGCAATTATCTATACTATTATCCTTGGTAATCGCCTCGAAATAATTTCCGCTATTCCAGGTCAACCTTTACGTTACTACTCTCAGGAGATACCGCCGTCAGAGTTAGAGATTGTTATCACTTCTGCTAACAATCAAATCAATAAACCTCGCCGTGTTAATTTTGACACCTTACAACAGGCTTATGATTGGCTAATTCGTCCTTTAGAAGCAGATATCAAAGCTAGTAAGATTGAAACATTAGTATTTGTTCCTGATGGTATCTTACGTAATCTCCCTCCTGCTGTTCTTCATGATGGAGAACAATATCTAGTTGAAAAATACAATATAGCGATCGCTCCTAGCTTACAACTAGTTGAACTACAAGCTAGAGAAGACAATCGTCAAGAATTGCTCTTAGCAGGACTTTCTCAACCCCGTCAGGGTTTTTCTAGCTTACCAGGAGTAAAAAAGGAAATTGAGCAAATTGAACCTTTATTTCCTTCAGAGGTTTTGCTGAATGAAAGTTTTACCGAGTTTAACTTTATAAACTTTACTAGTGAAACTCCTTTTCGAGTCGTACACTTAGCCACTCATGGTCAATTTAGCTCTAATGCTGAAGATACTTTTGTGCTAACTTGGGACGATCGTATTAATATTGATGAATTGAGTCTCCTGCTGCGGGGAGATAGCAAACAATTACGCCCCATCGATTTATTGGTACTTAGTGCCTGTGAAACTGCTACAGGCGATCGATTAGCAGCTTTGGGGTTGGCAGGAATTGCTGTTCGGGCGGGAGCGCGTAGCACCATCGCTTCACTATGGGCAGTTAGTGATGAAGCTACTGTAACTCTGATGACTAATTTTTATCAAGAATTGTCGCAGGGAAATGTTACCAAGGCTGAAGCACTACGTCGCGCCCAAATCTCTATTCTCAATCAAGAAAAGTTTTCTCATCCTTTTTATTGGTCAGCATTTATTTTGGTGGGAAACTGGAAATGATATTAAGCCTGGTAGTTTTTTTCTCTTGGCGTATACCCATTTACGAAACTACAGAAAGTTTTAATTAAAGAAAAAACATCTTTTATCAATACCAAATTAGTTGAGTCATTAGTTCAAGTCATTAGACCTGGTGGTAATTTTATTGATTGACTAATTACTCTTTTGTTGGTGGTGTGGCATAAGAGTTTTTGGTTATTTCTGCTTTAATTAAAGGTTCAGATGCTAAATCCGATAGACCAATAGATTCAAGGAGTTGTGACCATTCTTTTTGAATTATAGTTAAATCAGAATCTATTTCTTTTTGTTCAGCTAGTACAGAAAGAGCATCATACCAAATCCCTTCTTGTTGGAGTAAATTTAACTTTCTTACTGAGTTGGATAAATTAATTTGTTCTTTGATAGCATTATTAAGTTCGACGTATTCAATCCAACCTTCTAAAACAACATCTTTAGAACGCTGCTGAGAGTCACAAATAAGAGATAAATACCAATGATAATCTCCATAATATTCCCTTGAATTTTCTTGTACTTGTTCAGGAATAGCAACACTCATAATTCCCGATCGCTTTGTTGTTTGAAGCAAGGTTTTGTGAACTAATTCATCTTGTCTATTTCTTAAGATAAATTCAATCTCTTTAGGTTCTTCCGTTTGGGGAACATAAAAGAATAGTTGAGATGAAATCAAAGCAGTTTCATTAACAGGACGATCGGGAACTAACGCAACAAAGTCTTTTCCATTAGCTATGCAATTACCTCTGCTTCCTCCATCTCTTCGGTTAGAAGGCAAACCTTCATAACTAACATTATCTGATTTTTTTCTATTTTTGGATTGTTCAGCATGAGTATTAATTAAAAAACCACAAAATAAAAAATCAAGAACAAAATAGATAGTTAAAAACCCTATGATTTTACTGATCTTACTATTATTAATTAGCATTTTGATATATCCAATAATCAATTTTTTTTCTGATTGTTCTAAGTTATTACATTTGACCAAGCTTGAAGAAGCTAGTTTAAGTCAAGTAACAATACAAATAATATATTCATACTAACTTTCTCTTATCAAAGTTGTCATCTTCTACCATCTTCTATGACAAAGTATGTATCTAGCTTAGACTTATTAATTATCATTTCAGGTTAAAAATCAATAAATATTAAATTAATTTTCAATCAAATAACAGAAAATATATTCAAAGAATATCCGTAAAAATACGCTGACAATTAATTTGCTTAAAACAGTATTTATTCTAGATTTTTAGCCAAATTCAAACTTTTACTGTTTTTGTTTATTTCTGCTTAACACCAAGAATAATCAAAAATGCCATAGTCACAGCAACTTTCGCGCTGCTGTGACCGTTGGTCAATCTAGCTGACTCAGTCTACATATTTTAAAAATCTCTTTGTGTCTTAATTTTAAAATCTCTGAGATTACAAAAGCCAATATAGATTTTAGATATTTTTTGGGTACGTTAGTCTTAAAGCATTCATGGATATCAAATGAGCTTTGGACTTAGTAATTTTTGTGGTTGTTTTTTGTTGGCATTTTGGCTAATGCCAGTTCAGGCACAAGAAATAGATAAAAATATTCCTCCTTCTCTGGATAAATTAGAAGCTAGCACAGTTGATTTAAAAATTAGTGATGAACTTGCTGTCCGAGAAGAAAATACAGTTAGTAAAACGCCAAAATTAATTACAGTTAGGAGCTTTGAGATATTAGGTAATAGTGTTTTTAGTCGAGAAGAATTAACAGAAGTCACTCAGCCTTTTCTCGATCGACCTCTTTCTTTTGCCGAACTATATCAAGCTCGCTTGGCAATCACTCAACTCTACACTGATAACGGTTACATCAATTCTGGTGCTTACATACCACCCCAGGAGATGAATTCAGGAAAAGTAACCATTCAGGTTAGGGAAGGAGAATTAGAAGCAATTAATGTCACGGGAACTCAACGACTAAACTCCAACTATGTGCGCAAAAGGTTAGAAATAGCTGCGGGAAAACCATTCAATGTAGACTCTCTACTGTCTGCTTTACAAATGCTGCGGTCAGATCCATTGATTGATAATATTTCGGCTGAACTCTCGGCAGGAGTCCGTCCTGGTACAAGTTTATTAGATATTACGATCGAAGAGGCAGATGCTTTTACGGTTTCTACTAATTTTGATAATGGTCGATCGTCTAGTTTTGGTACAAATCGTCGTGGTGCTGGCATTACTCACAATAATTTACTAGGTTTTGGCGATCGATTCGACTTCAAATACACCAATACTGATGGTAGTGACAGTTTTGATGTTGCCTATGCCATACCGCTTAATGCCCGCAATAGTCAACTTAGCTTCAGTTATGGAACTAGTTCTAACGATGTAATTGAAGAGCCGTTTACACCTTTAGATATTGAATCAGAATCTCGTTATTATCAACTAAATTTTCGCCAGCCTCTAATTCAAAAACCCAATACTCAATTAAGTATAGGATTATCTTTTTCTCGTACTGAAAGTGAAACTTTTTTGTTAGATACACCTTTTGCGCTTTCTCGTGGTGCTGATGAAGAAGGACGAACGAGAATTAGTGCAGTCAGTTTTTTTCAAGAGTGGGTTAATCGTAACGAAAATCAAGTTATTGCTGCTCGTTCTCAGTTTAGTCTAGGGTTAGATATTTTTGATGCCACTATAAATGCAGATGCTCCTGATAGTACCTTCTTTGCTTGGCGAGGACAAGGGCAATGGGTGCGTCGTTTAGATGAAGATTTTTTGTTTTTACTTCGAGGCGATGTTCAATTATCTGCTAGTTCCCTAGTACCACTAGAGCAATTTCGTGTCGGTGGTTTAGATAGTGTTAGGGGCTACCGTCAAGATTTTGCCTTGGGAGACAATGGTGTATTTGCTTCGGCAGAAGTTAGAATTCCTCTATTTCGTATACCTTCCCTTGGTGGAGTAGTTCAACTTGCACCATTTTTTGATATTGGGACAGTCTGGAATAACGATGATGATTTACAGATTAGCAACGATATCCTGCCCTCAGTTGGTTTAGGTTTGAACTTTAGCGCGAGCGATCGATTTAATGCTCGTCTTGATTGGGGTATTCCTTTAGTCGATGTCGATACTAACAACAATTCACTGCAAGAAAACGGTATCTATTTTTCAATTAACTACAATTTCTTTTAAAAATATTATTTATCGATTAGGGTTCTGAAAAAATATGTAAAATCATCAAAGATATGCTTATTAAATCATTATTTAAAATATATTCTCCCTTAACTAAATTAAATCTAAAAATAGCTAAATATATAAAAAAGAATAATTCTCGTACTATTTCTGGTTTAATAGCTAGTCTTTTAATTAGTAGCGTAATTATCAGCATAAGACAATTAGGCAGCTTGCAATTTTTGGAGATTTTAGCTTATGACTTTGTAGTGCAAGTCGCAAATAAAACTTATACTGACCCCAGGCTTTTAATTGTCGAAATTACCGAGCGAGATATTAAAAATCAGAATAGATGGCCTATTTCTGATGCAACTTTTGCTCAATTAATCCAACAGTTACAAGAGTATCAACCAAAACTTATTGGTTTAGATGTGTACCGAGAAATTTCCTCTCCTCCTGGCACTGAAGCATTACAAAAGCAATTCCAAAACGATAATATTATCACAATTAAATATTTAGACCATGGCAATCAGCAAATGTCTACACCTGCTAATATTCCAGAGTCTCGTATTGGTTTTAACGATCTAATGTTAGATGCCGATAATGTTGTACGTCGTAATTTAATATATGCCGAAGTAGGAGAGCAAAAATTTTATTCTTTTTCACTGCGTTTAAGTTTGGCATATCTAAAAGATCATCCTCTGCTTAAGAATAAAGAAACGCAAAACACTCCAGATTTACAGGCAACTCCAGAAGGATTATACATACATAATGTTTTGATTAAACGTCTGCAAGCTAATTCAGGAGGTTATCAAATGCCACCTCAAGAAGCTGTGGGTTTCCAAACTTTAATTAATTATCAATCTCCTGAAATTGCTCAAAAAGTAACCTTAACAGAAGTTTTATCGGGCAAAATAGATCCTAATTTAGTCAAAGATAAAATAGTGCTTATTGGTACTACCGCACCTAGTATTAAAGACCGATTTGATACCCCTTACAGTAGCAATGAAAAAACCCAGGCTGGTATAGTAATTCATGCTCAAATGGTTAGTCAAATTTTGAGTTTAGTACTAGATAATGA
>JASJDI010000325.1 GCA_030065155.1 Xenococcaceae cyanobacterium MO_188.B29 | reverse complement strand
TAGGGGGGATAGAGGGGGGTTAGGAGGGATAGAGGGAGGTGGAGAGGGTTGGGGAGAGGTTCGAGCATAACCAAACGCGGATTGCAAATGAGCATAAGTACTACGCCAGGGTTGATAAATAGCTTGTTCCCCTCCTAGCATTGCTACAGGTTTAAAAGTACCCAAACGCTTGTAACTGCGATAATCAGCTAAAAGAAACTCTCCACCCCAGAAAGTACCATCCTCACCATAGCCCAAACCATCTAAAGCAATTCCTAATACTGGCGATGTATCGACAGGTAAGCCATTTTCTAGCATACAAGCAGCTATATGGGCATGATGATGTTGAATTGAATAGATCGGCAGAGAATTAGCAGCAGCCAACTCTTTACCTTGTTTGGTTGCTAAATATTCAGGATGAAGATCGACTGCCACTGCCCTAGGTTGATGTTCTAATAAACCTAGATAAAGATTAAGAGTGTGACGGTAACTTTCCCAAGCAGCCAGATTTTCCAGATCGCCAACATGTTGAGATAGAATTGCTTGTCCATCTCTGAGTAGACAGAAAGTGTTTTTGAGTTCGCTACCCATTGCCAAAATAGGAGGAATATTTTCAAAACCTGCTGGTAAATCGATCGGTGCAGGGGCATAACCACGGGCGCGACGGAGGATTTGCAGTGTGGTTTTTGAATTTGGTTGAGTCGATGGAGATAGGGAGACGGGGAGACGGGGAGACGGGGAGAAATCGGGTAAAACCCTAACTACTGAATCATCAACACGATTGGCAATCTTGCGATTGTGGAAGAGAAAATAATCGGCAATTCCTGTTAATTTCTTTTTAGCATCCTCATTATCAATACACTGGGGTTCATCAGATAAATTACCACTGGTTAAAACAATGGGAATATTCAACCGTTTGCAGATGAGATGATGTAGCGGTGTGTAGGGCAGCATGAAGCCGAAATAGTTTTGTTCGGGGGCGATGGAAGGAGCAAGGGGGGCGGAGGTGCGGAGGGGCAGAGGTGCGGAGGGAGCTAGGGGAGATGGGGAAATGGGGAGATGGGGAGAGTTTTTTTGTTTTAATAAAACTATCGGTGCAGCAGGACTTTGTAATATCTCTTTTTCGGTCTGATTTACATAACAGTATTGCTCAATTACCTCGATATCTCTTGCCATCAAAGCTAGAGGTTTGTCAGGTCTTTTTTTAAAGTCTCTTAATTTGGCTACTACTTCTTCATTTGTACCGTCGCAAGCAAGATGAAACCCTCCTAAACCTTTAATTGCGACGATATTTCCCTGTTGAATTAAAGTTGCTACTGCATCAACATCATCTAGCATGGAAAACATCTGAGAGGTGACAGGTTTTCCATCAGCCCTTTCTAACCAAGCATGAGGACCACAAACATGACAAGCCGTTGGTTGGGCATGAAAGCGTCGATCGAGGGGATTGTCATAATCTTGTTGACAATTAGGACACATCAAAAACTCTGCCATACTGGTTTGAGATCGATCGTAGGGCAACTGTTTGATAATACTTAAACGAGGACCACAGTGGGTACAGTTAGTAAAAGGATAGCGATACCAACGACTGAAAGGATCGAAAGTTTCCGCTTTACACTTAGGACAAGTAGCAGCATCGGGAGCAATTTCGGTACGAATTTGGTTATTAGTACTTTTAACGATAGTAAAGTCAGTAAAATCCCGTTTTTCCTGATAGGGACGGCGAACTATATCTGTTATTCTTGCTAAAGGGGGTTTTTCCGATTTTAACTGTTCACTAAAATTATCGATAGAAACGCGATCGCCAACAACAATAATGACAACTCCTTGTCCATCATTGCTAACTTCTCCTCGCAGTTGATTAGCTTTTGCCAGTCGATAAACTGTCGGACGAAACCCTACCCCTTGAACAGTTCCTCTAACTCGAATTTCCTCGGCGATTTCTGAGCTTGTGTGGTGATTTTTTGATTCAAATTGAACCATAGTATCAACTATTTGCTTTTTATATGGATTTACTATTTATTTAAACCCATATTGCATACATCAAGATGTAGTACAAAATGGTAATCGACACAAAAATAGAATGCTGAGCAGTCTGATACTAATTAATAGTCTAGGATATAGTTTTGATACAGGATCTTGAAAATTTATTTTTGTCAGAAGTCTAGTAGTAAACTAGGCAAAAGAAACAGAAATAAATTAAAAATTGCCTAAGCATATGGTTGCTCCTCTCCCTATAAGCGATCGCTATAAAATAGAAACTACTCAACTAGACTTACCACCCCGCGTGTTATTAGGTCCAGGACCAGCAAATGTTCATCCTAGAGTCCTTTCGGCTTTAAGCATTCCTCCCGTAGGACATTTAGACCCTACTTTCTTAGCCTTAATGGATGAAGTAAGAGATTTACTCCGTTATGCTTGGCAGACAGATAATGAATTAACCATCGCTGTTAGTGGGACGGGCAGTGCAGCAATGGAAGCCACTCTTGCCAATGTAGTTGAGCCAGAAGATATCGTTTTAGTTGGGGTTAAAGGATATTTTGGGCATCGCTTAGTGGAGATGGCGAGTCGTTACGGAGCAGATGTCCGCAAAATTACCAAGCCTTGGGGAGAAGTATTCAGTTTAGAAGAAATTAAAACAGCTTTAGAAACCCATCGTCCCAAAGTATTGGCTATAGTCCATGCAGAAACATCGACAGGAGCTTGTCAACCCCTAGAAGGACTAGGAGAATTATGTCGTCAATATGATTGTCTGTTATTGGTAGATACAGTTACTAGTCTTGGTGGAGTACCTTTATATATAGATGAATGGGGAATTGACTTAGCTTATAGTTGTAGTCAAAAAGGACTTGGTTGTCCTCCTGGGGCTTCTCCCTTCACTATGAGTCCTCGTGCGATCGACAAACTAAAAAATCGTGCTAAACCTCCTGCTAACTGGTATTTAGATATGTCTTTACTCACTAAATATTGGGGAGAAGAAAGAGTATATCACCATACAGCCCCTATCAATATGAACTATGGCATTAGAGAGGCTCTACGCTTAGTTGCAGAAGAAGGATTGGCACAACGCTGGCAACGCCATCGTACTAATGCTGAATTACTCTGGGCTGGATTAGCAGAATTAAAATTAACTTGTCATGTAGATAAAAATTATCGTTTGCCTACTTTAACTACAGTGCGTATTCCTGATGGAGTGGATGGCAAAGCAGTATCACGCCAGTTACTCAATGAATACAATATTGAGATTGCAGGAGGCTTAGGAGAATTAGGTGGTAAAGTCTGGCGTATCGGTCTGATGGGCTATAACAGTCGTCGGGAGAATGTTATTTTGTTATTGAGTGCTTTAGAAAAAGTTTTAAACTCTTAGAGTTAAGTACCAAGCGCAAAATTATTTGTATATTCCATTTTTCCCTAACACCTAACACCTAACACCTAAACCCTATCTCAACTATCCAGTTACTTTTGCACGACTACCTATTATGGCGACAGTCAAAGAACATTACGATCGAGTTCTTACAGATGTCTACTCTTGGATGTTCGGCGGATTCGATCGTGGTATTCAACAGAATCTTGAGTTTTTTCAAAAATATAATATAATTCCAATGGGTTCTGGGGTAGCAGTCGATCTTGGTGCTGGGTGTGGATTTCAATCAATTCCTCTTGCTCGAATTGGGTTTTCTGTCACGGCTATCGACCTAGATAAAAAACTGCTAAATGAATTAAAAGAAAATTCAGGTGAGGCTGATATTACAACAATTCAAAACGATTTGCTTAATTTTGAGCAATATTGTCTGAATAATAAGCCCGAATTAATCATTTGTATGACCGATACTATTCTTCATTTAGAGTCACAAGACAAAGTAACTTCTCTTTTTAAGAGAGTATTTTTATCATTAGAAGATAATGGCAAGTTTATTATTACCTTCCGCGATCTCGACCATGAACTTTCAGAACTCGATCGCTTTATTCCAGTAAAAAGTGATGCCAATACAATATTTACTTGCTTCTTAGAATATGAGCCAGATAAAGTTAAAGTTCACGATCTTGTGTACAAGCAAGATAATGGTAGCTGGAAGCTAAATAAAAGCTTTTATAGAAAGCTACGCTTGTCTAAACAGTGGGTAGAAAAACAGCTAGAAGATATAGGTTTTAGCCGAATTGAGTCTAATATCGATCGTGGCTTCGTTACTAGCATCTTCACTAAGTAAACATTTAAAAAGATAAATTAACTGTTAATTGTTAATTGTTCACTGTTAACTGATGAAATAGCCAGCCACTTTCCATCTACCATCTTCATCTAACATCGGCGTGACTGTTTCGATGGCAGACTGTTTGTTTTCAAAAGACGTATTGTATTGAATTACAACATATTCACCATCGGGAACACCTGGAAGCGAAGTTTTGTATTCTACGGATTTGAGTTGCCTAGAAAGAATTTTACCCAAAGGCTTTCTCACCCCAAGAAGACTTTTCTCCCATTCTTCTTGGGTAACATTATTTTGAAAATATTGAGCCGTCTCTAACCAGCTATCTGTATATCTAGAGCTATCGATAAGGTTAAGCCAACTTTGTGCTACTTCGTTTCCGTGAGCTATTTTTTCTTCAACTGAATTATTTCCTAAGTTAAATCCAGAAGTACTCATAATTCCAATTGCTAGAGTAATTAACAGATTGTACGTAATTTATTGAAATCTCTGCAATTGTTAGTTCTTTACACTCACACCATTGAAAGAGCGGAGAGTGTAAAAGAATTTTCCTCCCTCTGCTCTCTTTACCTATATCCGCCATCATTACAAAAACTTAGAGTCAAATCTTGCTAAGATACCATTTCACTTATCTCTTCCGATTTGCTATATTCTGGTAGAGGGCAACAGTTAACATCATCTATACAAACTTTACCCCACTGTAAAGACCATCGAACTAGCTCTACACGGTTATCAGTATGAGTTTTTTTGAGGATATTACTAATATGGTTATCTACTGTTCTTTTACTAATATCAAGTACTTTAGCAATTTTAAGATTACTTAAACCACTAACGACTAACTCTACAATTTCTAGTTCTCTAGCTGAGAGCAAAGCATTATTTTCAAACTTATCGCTATCCATAGACATACCTTCTCTAGTAAATGTACTTATTGTTCCACTCAATTGTATAAGGTAACTTACATAACAAATTACCTATCGATGCGCTAATAAGCTAGTAATCAAGACAGGGAAATAATTGTTTAAGCTCTGCAAAAGAGGGACTTTCTTGCAGTGACTTAATTCTAGATAACTTTATATGTTTCAGGATAGCCAGTTTTAGTTCTTTCGATTTTCTTAATTCTTGATTTGATTTTGTAGGTGTGAAGATATTAAAGTTACAATGAATAAGTTTGATTAGCGTCATTCCCAAGTTTACTTTTGGCTTAGTCTTTGACTAAGCTTTTTTTGTTTTAAGTTATCCTTATTCATTCTGCCAACTCCACACCCTAGTCAGATTTACAACTTAAGCATTCTTTAGCAAGTGTTTGACTAGATTGTCTTTAACCATCATTTGACGGAACATCTCCACTAAATATTCTTGTGCTTGTTCATGACTTAGCTGTTGTACTTGATCTTTGAGAACTTGAAGTTTGAATTTCTGTTCCAAAGTTAATTGAGCAGATTTATCCATTGTGATTCTCCTTGACGAGATCGATCGCCCTGTAAACTGTAAAGTCCTTTATTTGGACTTGAGTTATTTGAATTAGGAATAAATCTAACATCTTGGATAATAAAATGTCTACCTTGTCAAGCAATAAATAATCTATGCAAGAAAACTTAACAGTAATTTTTATCATTGGATGCAACTTTTGGTGTAATTTGATGCAATAAAAAATAAAAAAAAGAGTAAACAGAGTAAGTCTGAACCAAGAGAGCAAAGGAAAACAAAGATATATGTTTTACTATGTCTTATCTTATAATTTATGTTTTAAGAAAGTTAAGTCCAGAGAATCTACTCAATACTCGATATATTGATACTTATGAATAAATAAGGAGTTAAAAAAGCTTTATGGATAAGATTAGAGACGCAATGGAATTTTTTGAGCGTAGTGCAGGTAAATGGCGATCGCAAAGAACAACTCATCATTTACCTTTTAGAAGAGCGGAAAGTGGAGGTTCAGATATTAAAGTTGAAACCTTAGCAGCAGAAGATCCCAAAATCCTGGAAATTTGCCAGATGCATGATGTCGATCCCAATTTAGCTATTGGGGGAGCTTTTGTCAGCTGGGATGGCTCGATGGCTTGGGATCGAGAAAATGAAAACCACGAAGGAACAACAGTCTTTGCGCTTATTCCCGAACCAGAAAACCCTCGTAAAGGAAAATTACTAAGAGAAAGAGGCTATGCGGAGATAGTTCCTGTAGCTGGTTTGTACGAGATGGATATAGAAGATGGTCTAGTTTTAATTACCGAATACGAAACAATGAGTATTGTGGAGCGTTTTTGGTTTGTTAATCCTAACTTACGTTTACGTAGCAGTACTGTACAAAGATTTGGTGGTTTCAATACAGCTACTTTTTGTGCAGAGTCGAGAGTTTTAGATGACAGATTAGAAACAGAAACATCAGAAAAACAAACTAATACCATTTATGCAGTGACAGGATGGTAGGTTTTTCCTCTCAATTTAAATTGGTCGGTTATAAAAGCAGGGGAGCAGAGGCAGAACTCCTGTACGGACGACCCCTCTAAATCTCCCCACCCCTTCCCAATACTGTTCGGATAAGCTTGAAAACTTAATGGAATTAGGGAGTGTGGGAAGTGTGGGAAGTGTGGTCGGAGACAACTTTTAAGGTTAATCTCCCCTACGGACATCTCACGGTGCTGAGGTTTCCTCAGCACCCGTGTCCTCCTCTCTTCGCTCTCTCCCTTGTCTTCCCTCTCTCTGTCTCAACAGACAACCTTCTTAACCGAACA
>JASJDI010000036.1 GCA_030065155.1 Xenococcaceae cyanobacterium MO_188.B29 | reverse complement strand
CCAGGGCTATTTCATGCTAGTTCCAATGCACCAAGAAATTAATTTCTTGGCTAAAATATCAAGTCCGTTTAAACGGACTTAAGGTATAAGACAGAGAATTTATTCTCTGGCTGGTGAGAATGAAATAGCCCTGTATACAACCACAAGAGATGTAGCAGCTAGCCAAGAAGTTAGAAACCGAGGATTAAGTGCGCTAGGGCATAGCGTATTAGGTCGGCTTGCGTCCTCTGAGGTTTCCTCAGAGGCGTTCCGACCTGAAAATGTCTGTGGACTGGAAGCGACGGGGAGTATCGGTCACGATGCTCTAGTTGGCACAGGAAGAAGCAGAAAACCAGCATCGCGAGGTACTGGAATCCCCTCCCTCAACACGACTGAGCATAGCGAAGTTGCTTAGGGAGGGGAGGGTGTCAACTTAGGATCGAGATTGTATGACTCAACTATACGACCAAGATTTTTATTTGTGGGTGGAGAGTACTGTACAGCAGCTTAGACAGAAACAGTTAGATAAGATTGACTGGGAAAATCTAATTGAGGAAATCGAAAGTTTGGGCAAAAGCGAGAAAAATGCACTTAAAAGTAATTTAAGAATATTGCTGATGCATTTGTTGAAATGGCAATATCAACCTAATAAACGTTCTAATAGTTGGTCTTATACTATTACTGAGCATAATATTAGAATTAATCAAGCTTTTAAAGATAGTCCTAGTTTAAAATGCTATTTTGCCGAGATTTTTGAGGATTGTTATCAAGACGCTAGAAAATTGGCAGCAAAAGAAACAGGATTAAATATTAAGATTTTTCCTCTAGATTGTCCTTTTTCTCAGGAAGATGTTTTGAATAGCGATCGCCTGACTGAAGAGTAGTACTCTGTCAATTTTGAAATGATGGGTTGAGATGAGACAAGGAAGACAAGGCAGACAAGGAAGACACGGGAGAAAATTTAGTTACACTTATCCCTCAAATCAATCTTGACAAAGTAGTAGAGCGATCGATGTTAAACAAAAGTTAGTAATTCAGTGCCTCCGCTAGTTTCTGAATCGAACATTAATGTGATATTTATCTGGCTTACTTGTGAACAAGCTATCAAATGGTATTGAACAAGAAACTAATTCTCTAGAGCTTTTCTGTAGCATTGCAATGCTTCTGCTTCTTTGCCTTGTGTTAGCAGGATATCTCCGATTAAGCGATAGATACCTTTGGCATCTGGTTTGATTTCTAAGGCTTTTTGATAACACTTAATCGCATCATCGAATTGACCTTGTTGTCTTAGGACATTACCTAAGCTTTTATACGCATTGTCATAATCAGCTTTGAGTTCGATCGCTTTTTGGTAATTACCAATCGCTTCCTTAAATTTTTCTTGCTGGGCATAATTATTACCTAGTGCCAGATATAGCCTTTCATTCTCAGGGTTCAAGGCAAGTGCTTGCTGGTAATAATAAATGGCTTCCTCGAAATTCTTTTGTTTGACTAGAGTGTCAGCTAACTTGATATATACACCAGCAGACTTTTCTGGTTTGGATTCTTCTGCTTCTATTACCTTTTTATATGCTGCCACTGCCAAGGTAATGGAGTCTTGTTTTTTGAGGAGGAGATCGCCGTATTGTTTATAAATTCTAGCGGGTAAATCTGGCTTGATTTCCAGAGCTTGTTTATAGGCAGAGAGTGCGCCATAGATGTTGTTTTGCTTTCTGAGAACTCTGGCTAAGTTAAGATAACCATTCGGGTTTTCTGGTTTTAAACCAATCATTCTTTGATAGCATTTAGCTGCTTCTGCCCAATTTTCCTGTTCTTCGTAGATGGCAGCTAGTTTAAGTAGGGGTTGAATATAGTCTGGCTTGATTTGAATCGCTTTTTGATAGCTTTCAATTGATTCTGCTACCATTCCTTGCTCTTTTAGTTCGTTACCTTGATTAAAGTTAGCTTTGGCTCTTTCTATGGGTTTTTGAGGTGGCATAATTTTTTGACCTCCTTAAGCTAATTAATTAATCTGTATTAAAGGTCAAAGCTAGTCACAGACTTGCCTGCAAATTTTCGGACAAGTCTTAAGGGTTATCCTACTGGCGATCCCTAGTATTTCTCAATGGCATTCTCTCTACTTGACCCTGCTTAGCTCAGCATAAAGCTGTTGTAGTTTCTTATAGAAAAAATTAGGATTAGCTGGTTTCAATTTAATAGCTTTTTCATAAGCAGAGATCGCTTCATCTACCCGACCTTTTTTCTGGAGAGCATCCCCCAGATTTCTGTAGGCTGCAAAATTTCTAGGACTCAGCTCAATCGCTTTTCGGTAACTGGCGATCGCTTCTTCTACAGCCCCTTTCTTCAGTTGAGTGTTCCCCACACCGACATAATTGTCCGAATTTTCTGGCTCTAGTTTGATAGCTTCCTGGTAGGCAGTCAAGGCAGCATCTAACTTTCCTTGCTGGCTGAGAGTATTCCCCAAGGTTCTATAGATGAAAGGAGGGTAGATCCAAAAAGGCTGTTTAGAATTCAACTCAAGGGCTTGTTGATAGCTTACCGCAGCTCCTTCCAAATCTCCCTGTTTACGCTGAGCATTTCCCAAGCTGTAATAAATAGCTGGATTTTTTTCTAACTTGATAGCTTCCTGATAGGCAACGATCGCTTCTGACTGCTGCCCTTGCTCGCTGAGAGCGTCTCCTAGATTTTTGTAAGCTGCATAATTGTTAGGATTCAGCTCAATCGCTTTTCGATAACTGGCGATCGCTTCCTCTAGAACTTCTTGATTGCGAAGAGCAAAAGAACGATTACCAGTCGTTCTCATCAAAGGCTTGTCAATTTTTCTTTTTTCTATTACGAGAACACTATCGTAATAATGCATCGAATAAGCAGAACTAGTGAAATCGTCAACTCTCAGTCTTTGTTTTTCCTTAGAGTGCCAAGCATTCAACCGATCGATGAAATTTTTGCTGTATTCAATAAAACTGTTTTGGTTCCTATAACCTCCTCCATAATTTGCCCAATAACTGGTGTGTAAGTCTTCGCATAAATAGACTCCATTTTCAGATATATGGGGAAACAGTTCCTCAAAAGTAATTATTTGCTGTTTCATTGTGTGACCCCCGTCGTCGATTAAAATATCGATTCTGGGCAGTTGAGATTTTAGGGATTTTAAAAAGGATCTATCTTCTTGAGAGCCAATGAATATTTTTATTCCCTCTTCTTCAAAGTCTTTACAGCGATAATTTATATCTACTCCATAGATTTTGGCATTTGTGCCGAAATAGTCTTTCCACATTTGGAGAGACCCACCCTGGTTGACCCCAATTTCCAAAACATAAACATCTTGGTTTCTAAATTGGCTAAAGTGCCTATCATAAATTTCAAAGTAATGCATCCATTTGTGAATTAGTCTCCCTTGGTTTTTCTCAAAATATTCTTCTAAGTCGTTCATGGTCTTTATTGTCTGTAAAGTGACTCTTCTAGTCTTTTATAAACATCAAAGGGTAAGTCTGGCTTTAGTTCGATCGCCTTCTGATAACCTTCAATTGAGTCATCCAATTTACCCTGCTGGTAATTTAAATGACTATAAAACGATTATCTGGCTGAATCTGAATCACTTTCCGATCAGCAGCGATCGCCTCGTCATATCTGCTCGTGTTTAATAATACACTTGTATTAGGTAATAAATTGATCGAATTAGTTCGCTTATGTCATAACTAATGACTTACTTGATGGCAAAGACTCTCGATCGATAGTAGCCTTTTCTAGAGCCTTAATGATTTCAGAAGGGTTTCTAATCTTGAGAATAGAATCTCTAAATTCCAAGAAATCATCATATTTCATCCTGCTTATTTTCTCAAGGGAATTCCACAGGGGAGCAAAGTCTTTACGAGTTTCTGTCCAAACTACTGTCTGACCATGCCCAGGAAATGTTGCGTAACTGAATTGGGGAAAAAAGTCATGTATGGCAAAAACTACCTTATATACATCGCCCATCCAGTTAGGACTATCATCTCCAACGAGCTTTTGTAATCTTCTAGCCCGACGCGGATCGGGATCGGCAGAAAATAAACTGGTTGGATGTGTGTCGTCAATCAGCCAAATGGTATTTTGGTGTGAATATCTAAGAGAAGCACAGAAATCTCTAAATGTTTGCTCAAAGGTATGAAGCCCATCGAGATAGATTAAGTCAAAAGAATCGTACTCTGAAGCAAGTTTGGCAAAAAACTCATCACTTGTTACTTCATGGAATATCGTATTTCGATCGGTGTAATCGTTGGTATTAAATCGGAATTTAGGATCGACGGCTACCTTAAAAGGTATATTTACTCGGTTAAAAGTAGCACCCCTGAATACACCAACCTCAAGATATTTTGCAGTACAATTGATTTTTGCTAAAGCGTTTAATCTCTGAAATCTTTGGGCTAACATTTTGTCGTTCATAGTCTTTATGGTCTGGGAATTGCTTCTTAGCTGATTTTCGGCGTTCAAGGGAACGTTAACTCTTTCATCTTTTATGGACAAGGCTAACTTAAGAACTTCTTCGTAAACTCCTTTCCAATCACATTCATAATTTTTTAAGTGTGGATGGCTGTTCCATCGACCTTGTCTGTAAACTGTTTCGTTGATATCGACAATATAATCTTTCGGTACATACACTGGTACTATTCCATTTTCCCGCTCCCAGGCACCTGCTCTAGAGGACAGGGGCTGTTTCAATATCTTCCTATTAGTATGGACTACCCCTGGCTTGTTAGCAGTCCATCCTACCTTATGTTGTATAGTTCCATGATGTGCCAGATACAAGTCAATAGCATGAGCCCAAACAATACTCTCATGTAGCCAGCAGCCAACAGTATCATAAACTTTAATCTCTGGAGGCAGAAGCGATAAAATTGTCCTGACAGTTTCTTTCTCTCTCTTAATAGTTGCTTCGTGCTGAGGATTGACAAAACCTTCCCTACTCTCTGGTAGAGAAAATCCATCAATCACTATTGCTAGATTCGGAAAATTTTCCCAGAGATTTTTGATAATATTGGCTATGCCTTCCACCTGAGACACCCAAGTTCTATCACCGAGACGAATAGAAACCCAAAGAATTGGAAAGTGTTTTTTCCGAGCTTTTTCTACTTCGGATTGTAAAGCTGAAGAACACTTTTTGAGTAATGTCTGATAGACACGCTCAGCTAAGTTCTCCCTAATAAAAGCATAATCAAAGGTAATAACAAAATAGTTATTGTCTAAAATCTCCTCTAAAAGTTCTTCTCTCTTAATCCATTTGACTTTCTCTGAAGGGATTTCTGGAAAAATTTCATCAATATATCCAAGGGGTTCGTTTAGAACTAAGAATCTATCAACTTTGTACAAATAACCAGCCTCATACAACCTGTAAATTCCTGACAATTCATTCCACAAATGATGGGCAAAATGTCCACTTTGTACAATTAAAACTTTTTTCGCTTTTCCAGAGATGAGAAGATATGACCATGTCTTTTTCCAATTAGTTACTAAATAAGCTTTCCATTCGTTAACTGTCGTACTCCAATCCTTTATTCTAGGTCAATGACAATCCAACGCTCTCAATAAATCTTTTGTCTTCCTCACTCAAAGATGTCAAGTTGAGAAGTTTGTACTTACTCGTCTGCGTGAAATATTGCTCCACCGCCTGTCGATCGATTTCCGTTGGATAACTAGAACTTTCCTCTTCCAGAATTTGTAGATCAGTTTGATTCAAGGCATTCCAAATCTGCAAATAGGTTTCTCCCTCCTGGACACGAGGCGCAGATTTAAGCCATTTGACTGCTTCATCTGTTCGTCCTTGCAGCTCCAGTGCTTCTGCTAGGCTTTTGTAAATTTGCAAGGGTAAGTCTGGTTTTAGTTTTATTGCCTTCTGATAGCTGTCGATTACACTATTGAACTGACCCTGCTTGTAATAAAGCTTTGCAAGCCTAATGTAGAATTGAGGAATATCTGGCTTAATCTCAATCACTTTCTTGTAATGAGCGAGCGCTTCGTCTATCTGTCCATTTTGATTTAAGGTATCTCCCAAGCCATCATAGACCCATGCTGGTTGGTCTGGCTGTAGCGTGATCGCTTTTTGATAATTAGTAATTGCCCCCTGAATATTCTTCTGTGTCATCATCGCTCTTGCCAGCCTTGCGTATGCTAACCCATTATCTGGCTGAAGTTGAATCACCTGCTGAAGATAGGTGATAGCTCGGTCAAATTCCTTTTTACTTTCGTAAATTCCCATCAACTGATTAAGAGCGGATAAACACTTTGGATTGAGCTGGAGAGCTTTAGAGAATTTCTCGATTGCTGAAGCCAGCTTTCCTTCTTTCTTTAGCTGAATTCCCTTGTCCACGTATGTTTTGAATGTTGCTATATCTCCACTCTTCTGCATAATTACTCCTAATATGTTTACTCATGGGTACTGAACTTTATTCCTCGATACTTCTTTGCAACAGAAGCAATATCTTTACTCTATTCAATTCAATTAAATCCCTCAACAAGGATATATACTGTCGATAATTTCTTTGGGATCGACATCCCAATTAAGTTCTGTATTACCAATTTTTTTTGCTAAGACAGCAGAACCCAAACAAGCAGGTTGTAGATCTAAATTAGTAGTTGCTATATCTAATAACTGAGCTACAACTAAACCAGGTTCTCCTAATGCCGTATCGACAATTTCAAATCCAGTATATTTATTAAATAAACCATGCCAACATTGATCGGAAAATCGCCAAAAATCCCAAGGAGTTTCATGTAAAGGCCATGTTTGATGAGTGGTTATCATAAACAAACCACCTGGTTTTAAAACCTGATTAATTTCCAAAACTACCTTCCAAGGCATTAATAAATGCTCGAATACTGATATACAAAATATGGCATCAAAAGTATTTTTTTTAAATAACTGAGTTAAAAGATGAGCATCGCCGACTACATCTACGTTATCCCCAGATTTGATGTCCATACCTATATATTCCATTGATTCAGGTATGAGATTACGACGGACATTACCAGAACGATTACGAGAACCAATTTCTAAAACTTTACCCTTTTTTTGTTCTTTTAAAATTTCTAAAAACCTGCCAAATAAACCGTGAAACTTATCGATACTTCGTTTCTTTTCAGCTAATTTTTCGATTTCAAACTGTTGGTTATTTTCTAATGTAAAAACTAATTTTATAGCTTTAGCTGCTTCGGGGTTAGGGACACGAATCCGAACTTTAAACCGACAATCGATCGCCTGCTCTCCATTATGCTGTTGAACGTCTACGCTAGATAATCCATAGCCATCTAATTTTTGATAATTGTTTTCTGATAATAGTAAGTTGCCATTGCTTTCTTGAGGAAAGATACAGCCCATTTCCTTGATTTTGTGTTCTTCGTGAAAAGCCCACCCCGACACGTATAAAATCTCTCTAAAATAAAGAAATTCATCAACAAACCAATGTATTTGGAAATTACTCATGACTTTGCTTCACCGCCACCGCCACCAGGAAAAGCTATTTCTTTGGGTGGAATTAAGTAGCTATCTTGAGGAACATTATTCGCTATTGTTTTCATGATTACTCCTTTGATTAAAATTTATCAGTCAATCACTTGGTTATCTATCCAAATTCCTGCGGGAGTATCCCAATTTTTGCAATTGTATTGTCGTAAGTAATAGAGAAATTGGACTTACAAGTTTTTTAAACCGTCTCTAAGGAATTAGATCGATATCATATTTGTATGCCTCAAAGTCAACTCCATAAAGGTTAGCTACTTCTTTTTTTAGAGCACTGTCATAGAAACAAATAGTTGGAGGTATGACACGCATTCTTTTTTTATAAATGTCAAAACACTCATCAGCACATAGATTACCAGAATCACTATGTTTAGCTGTATGATGGTTAGACTGAGCTAAAGACTTTAAATCTGAACGCAAAAGACCCAAACTTTCTTCAATCTTTGGTATTTCGTCAAAGCTGTTTTCAAGCTTAACTATATAATTTGGCTCGAGCAGTTTCTTTTTCTCACTCTGATGCATTTGAATTTTGTGATGAATATTACAATGCCACAAATCTCTGCTTCCTAAGTAAGCTACAAACTCTCGAAATGAAAAGCGCTCTTGTTGATTGACTAGTCTAGCCAAAAACTGACCGATCTGCTTATCTTCATAACCCCAACGCAAAGCATGAATGTAGGAGCTAACTGCTCTTGAATAAGGATTACGTACCAGTTTGATTGTATTTGTTTCTGTATTTAAAATCTGAAAAATATGTTTTTGATAGTCTTCGGAGCTTTCAAATACTTCTTTACGAAATTTATGAACCCAAGGATCGTAATCTAAAGCAGCTTTGAGAAAACCTATTTGATAGAAAAACCATTTGACAGCAAAAGTACATCCTGATTTTGCTGACCAAAACAATGCTAGCTTATGTTCATTAGAAAATAATGGTCTTGGGCTTGAAAGTAAGATTTTTTCCTTGACAGAGCTCTCCTTATTGTGTGGCTGGTTTGTCTCGTTAAGGAAGTTGTTAACCTTTGCGGTATCGCTACTCTTTTGCCAGATAGATCGAAACTGAACCTCTCCTATCGGAATCCGCGTTTGATTTTTCAGGACGGCTGTTAGAGCTAGCCTATTTTCTTCAAGTCCACTTACATCTATGTCAGTAGCAAAACCGCATTTTTCAGCACGGGTAAATTTTGGGAAAGCTTTTGCCACATCAGGACGCTGTTTTTCAATAGGAGTGATCTGGAGTACTCTGTTACCACTACTCAATTCCACTTCGACTGCTAGAGAATATTTCCCGAGTACCCAACCTGTAACGTGAAGTTCTTGGGGATTGATTTTGTTTGCCTTTTTTGGAGAATCTATAGCGAAGTCCACTAAGAAATCCGAGTTTCTCTGGGATAGGCGGACAACATCTATAATTTCCAGAGGGGTGTTTTTTGTTACTTCTTTCGGGCTAGGTTCCAAATTAGACCTCCAATTCATTGAATTATCTACTTTATCCCACTTCCATGACCATTCTCTAACGCTCTCAGTTAACTTGAGTATTTTTTGACAAGCCTCTTCAGGTAAATTGCTCTTGTATTCCTCCAAATATCGAGTTGATATCTCATTTCCATAAACATTAGGAAACATAGGAGCTTTCTCGAAGAATGATGATGACATATTAAAATTCATACCTATGAACTTAAATATCCTCTCTACTTCAACCGCTGTATTTATGCAAAGATTTTCATAATGTACTAGTAAGAGACGAGAACCGAAACCCTCATCAATAGCTTTTTTCAAGCCATTGGCGTATGACATATATGCTGCACAACTTGGTTCAAGCTTTCTGTTCAGCCATTCCTCTATGCTCAAGTCAGACCTCTTTGCCCAAGACCATAATAAAGCTCTAGGATCTCTGACTATCACTACGCAAGGAACATTTGGTACTTTTCTGAGAACATCAGATAAAAATCGCAAATACCTAGGCGTTTTATCAAAAATCCATCCGTCTTTTCTTTCTATAATTGGAGATCGCTCAACTACTCTTCTGTATACTTCGAGCCAAGAATATGCTTCACAAATATATTTGAGATCACTGTCATCTATTTTCCAGCCTCTCTTGAAGTTAGTGCAGTAAGGCTCAAGTGATAGAAAATCTGAGATTTTATCTACTATAAGAAAACCACCTTCAAAACCACTATATAGCATTGGGTGCTGTCTTAATATCTCGGATATCAAAGTTGTTCCACCTCTCTCAAAACCGCACACAATAGCAGCTAATGGTCTATAATCAGCAGCTAATGGTCTATAATCAGTAGCTATTTTCATGACTAAAACATTTTTTTATAGCTTACAAGAAAGCTTTTACATACAAAACTAATCAGCTTGTTTGGCAGCCCGACAGCGCAACTTTACCTTTCCTAGTCGAACAGTGCTTCCGTCTGTGAGGACAGTCTGCACCAAAAGTTCCACATCAGGAGGCAACTCAATTACATTTACTGATACTATCAAACCACTTTTCTCCGCTCCAGGCACATGAGGAAAAGCCCGAGCAACATCTGGGCGAGGATGCTTGACTTCAGCTTTCTGAACAATCTGTCCATTACAAATGACCTCAACTTTTGCAGTTGGAGATTGCTTCCCTAATACCCAACCTGTGATATTCAAGTTACCAGCTTTAATCCTACCAGGTTGGGGTGAATCTATCGAGTAACCCCATAGCAATTGAGTGTCTTGTTTAACTGGCAAGACCTCTAAAACCTCGATACCAAATGTTACTCTCAAACTGTAGTCTTCCCTCTCCCTAGTTAGGTTAGGACTGTAACAAGGATCGTTAGCAATTAAATCACCCCATCTTTTCTGCATATCTGCAATTTCTTGCTGGAACCGCTGCTGTTTCTCTAAAGTATCCTCGTTACCTCGACTCTTTGACTCGTGATGATACAAAACAACTTGAGGCAAACAAACATTTCTGTAGCCTTGCTGCCCTATCTTTAGGCAAAAATCCACATCATTAAAAGCTACTTTTAAGGTTTCATCAAATCTTCCTACTTGCTCAAATACTTCGCGTCGGCACATTAAACAAGCAGCTGTAATAGCCGAGTAATTATTTACAGAAATAAGCTGTGAAAAATATCCTGGGTGTTCCCTGGAAAAATTTTTATGACTGTGGTTTGCTATACCTCCAATCCCTAGTAAAACTCCTGCATGTTGAATTGTATTATCTGGGTACAAAAGTTTAGCACCTACTGCACCAATGGTCGATCTTTGAGCTTGCTCAACCATTGCTTCAATCCAATCTGGCGTGATAACTTCCGTATCATTATTCAGGAACAAAAAATAATCGCCCTTAGCATGAAATCCCCCAAAATTATTGAGTCGAGAATAATTGAAAGGAATATCTAAACGATGACAGCTAAAGCGATGGGGTTCCCGATGCTGCCAATAATCAAAGATCGCCATTGTATGTGCTTCATCGCTGCCATTGTCAATCATAATCACTTCATAATTGGGATAGGTACTTTTCTCAAAAATCGACTTCAGACAACGATCTAAAACATCCCCCAGGTTACGAGTAGGAATAATGATACTGACTAGCTTATAGTCTTGAATTTCATAACGAACTGTATAAATTCCAGGCACTTGAATATTTTTAATAACCTTGCCTGGTTCTCCCCTGCGAATTAAGGCTTCTTCCAGTGCTCTTGCTCCTGCATCATAGGCATAGGGTTTAGCCTCAGAACCACTAGCAGCCGAAGCTGAGTGAATGCGCCAGTGATAGAGAACTTTAGGAATATGGAAAATATTGTTAGTTTTTTCCGTAAATCTGAGAACTAAGTCATAATCTTGGCTTCCTTCATAACCAAGGCGAAAACCGCCAATTTGGTTAACTATACTGCGACGATAAGTCCCTAAATGACAAGTATACATTCGGGAAAGGAAAGAATCGGGACACCAATCTGGCTTGAAATAAGGATCGGATAATTGACCTCCCTCGTCACACTTATCCTCATCAGAATAAATCATATCCGCCTCAGGATGCTGATTTAGCAGCAGAGCAATTTCGTAGAGGGCATCAGGTGTCAGTAGATCGTCATGATCTAGAAGGGTAACAAACTCTCCAGTTGCTAACTGTAAAGCAGAATTAGAAGCAGCGGAAATATGACCATTTTCTTGTCTAAAAACTACTTTAATTCTTCTATCCCTAGCAGCATACTCTTCTAAAATTTGTCTCACGTGAGGTTTAGGGGAAGCATCATCGGCAAGATATAGTTCCCAATAGGGATAAATTTGGTCGAGAACTGACTGAATCATCTGCCGTAGAAATGACTCAGGAGGATCGTACACTGGTACTATGATACTAATTAGTGGCTTATACCCTAAACTTTCTAATATTTCAGGCATCCAGTCCAATTGAGAGGGCTGAGGTAAATTTTCTTTGAGCCATAGAGCATATTCTGGGGTAGCTACCGATACTTTCTGAAACGCTCTATACAAACGATTTTTTCTCTCTGTAATCTGCTTTAAGCGTATTTCAGCTTCTGTATGATTGGGTTTGAGTTGCAGTACCATTTCGTATAAAGCGATCGCCTTATTCAAGCGATTTTGCTTGGCTAGAGCATTAGCCAATCCAATATATAGCTCTGTTTCATTGGGTTTAAACTGAAGATTATTGCGGTATAGAGCGATAATTTCATCCCACTTTCCCTCTTTCCATAAAGTTTCTTTTAATTGATAAAAGGACAGGGTAATGGGTAACTCGGTTAAGATTTTACTGGGTGTCGAGCTGGCAATTTCCTGCCCTATCCCTTGGTCTTTGAGTTTTTCTCCTACAGAAGAGTAGAGTTCCACCAAGTCTGGATTAACAGCAATAGCTTTGTGATAACATTGCATCGCTTCATGTATCCGTCCTCGATCGACTAAAACACTAGTTAATTGTAAATATAGTTCGACATTATCTGGCTGAATTTCTATGGCTTTCCAGTAACTATCTATATCTTCTGGATCTTGCTCGATCTTCTGGAGATAAGAGCCTAGGGCTTTTTGTCGATCGATCTGACTTTTTTGTTTGAGAGCAGAATTTAAGTTTTGCTCTGTTTCAGGTAAATCTGGCTGTAATTCTCCATCGGGGCGATAAGTTTGAACTGCCCCATCACTCCTTTCCTTTTGACGCAGAATATTAGCCAATTGTACCGAGGCTTCTTTATATCCTGGCTCAATTTGCAGGGCAATCTGATAAGCCACAATAGCTTTATCTAATTCTGCCGTTTTGGCTAGGGTATTACCCAAACCCAGATACAGTTCTGGATTCTTTTTATTAATTGCTAGAGCCTGGTTATAGGCAACTACGGCTTCTTGCCATCTTGACAACCGACTCAAAACTTGACCTAAGTGATGGTAAGTTTGCCAATAATCGGGTTGCAATTTAATTGTTTGTTGATAACAGAAAATTGCTCGCTCGAAATTCTCGGCTTGAACCAAGAGCTGACCCAAATGATAATAGTAATTAGGGTTAGTCTTATTAAACCGAACCGCTTGTTCCCAACAGTCGATCGCTTCAGTTCTGCTTCCGCGACTTTGAAGAATTTCCCCCAGTCTAAAATGAGCTTGGGCATAATCGGGCTTAAGTGAGATCGCCCGACGATAACAAACTAGGGCTTCTTCTAATTGGTTTTGTTTTAATAATATATTTCCCAAATGATAGTGTTGTTCGGCATTAGCACTCCGGGGTTCTAGGCTCAGTGCTTGATAATAACATTTGGCTGCTTCCGTTTCTTTGCCTAATTTCCCCCAGACTTTAGTAAGATTACGATATACTACTGCCAGGTTGGGGTTTAACTTAATTGCTTTTTGGTAACAGATCAGGGCTTTTTGCCATTCTTGTTTTTGGGCATACAAACTCCCCAAATTAGCTTGCAGTGGGGCTGAATCTGTTAGCTGCTGGGCTTGCTGCTCGTATTTAGCAATCTCTAAGTCTAACTTGCTGATTTTATCGGTCTTATTTTCAATTACTGTATTTTGTTTTGAGGGGACATCTGGGCTGGCTTGGAGTAATTGCTGTGTTTTTTTTCGGCTTACAGGTAACTTAGGTATTAGTAGAGATTGTTGAGAAGGCAAAGCAGGGGTTGTACCATTACTCGTTAGCTGGGGTGGCTGACTAGAGGGCTTGGGTTCTAGTTTCAGCATCTGCCGATAGTAGGTGGCTGCTTCCTGCCATTGACCCAATTTTTCCCAAGTTTCCGCTATTTTTTGGTAGCCAATCCGTAAATCTGGAGCTAGTTTTATGGCTTGAAGATAATACTCGATCGCCCGCTCTGGTTTATTTGCGCCAATTAAGAGATCTCCTGAGATCAGATAGGCTTCTGGGTTAACTCCCTGAGATTCCAGACTCAAGGCTTGATTTTGACATTCGGCTGCTTTCTCTGGTTCACCTAATTGCTTCCAGACTTTAGCTAAATTCCGATAAGCCCCTGGAAAATTCGGCTTAATTATGATGGCTTTTTGATAATATTCCCGTGCTTTTGTCCACTTGTTCTGTCGGGCATGAAGACTTCCTAAGTTAGCATATACTTCGGCTAAATCTGGCTCAATTTCTACGGCTTTAGCATACATTCCCATCGCCTTTGAGGTTTGACCCATTCTTTGTAGAGCATTGCCCCATAGTTTATAGGCTTCCGCTGAATCGGGACTAATCCGAACTGCGTGCTGACAAGCCTCGATTACTTCTGCCCATTCTTGTTCATCACTATAAGCTAGAGCTTGTTGTAGATATATTTCCGCTGCTTCTCGTTTTGAATTGGCAGTTTCGCTCTCATTTAGTAAAAAAGTGGATTGAGTCGTACTTTTCCCCTTGGCTTGGGAATGCTGTTGCTTGAGTAATGGCGATGACAGGTCAACCAAATTAGATTCGGTCACCGTTACTCCGCCGTAAGACGACGGAGCCTTCTTACGAAGTTTGCTCAAGTCGGGGAACCCGCCCAACGCAACTTCGCGCTGCGGTGACTGGTGTTCCCCAGTCATGGTCGTAGATTGGGGGCGGTCTTGTTGCCGATTTGACCCTTGAATTTCTGCCGACTTTTTCTCTGCGACTAAATTCTCCTGAGCATTATTCAGGGCAATTGCCTGGCGATAATGAAGCATTGCTTGGGGAAAATCGCCTCGTTTTTGCCAAGCCCTAGCTAGTTTTTCATGGGCTTGAGCCGAGTTGGGCTCTCGTTCCACCGCTTGATGATAATAACTTAGAGCTTGCTCTAATTCACCTTGCTTTTCTAGTTGCTCTCCCGCCTGGATTAAAGTTTTCGCCGTTTCAGCTAGAACCAATTTTTCAGGTAGATAACTCTCTAGAGGGCTAGTACTTAAGTCCTCTTGGTTTGTCAAAGGGGAAGAGAAGAGATTTTTAAATTGCTCGATCATGATGTTGTTGCTGACCTAGAGAGAAGATTTAACTTTTGTTTGGGTGACTAACAGACTATTTACTACATCGACTATCAACTTAGTTTGATTCAGTTTTAAGACCTAATTTGATTGGCGAAATTATTGGTCATCATAGACCTTTTCCCTGTTTCTCTTTCGTTATTTATATCTAACTATTTATATCTAACTATTTGTATCTAACTATTTGTATCTAACTATTTCTACTTAAATATTTCAAGTTAATTATTCTTAATAATTGCTTGATAGTTAAGAACATTCAAGGACATTTGAACCTCTATCAAATAAGTGAGAACTTGCTCGATCGGTTGGCTGTTTGAGTTGAGAACTACGGTCTGTAACGCTTGTGGTCAGAATTGAGAGTATGTCCGTACCTTCATTTTGTGAACGACAAATTTTTACTTAGTTCTTAAGCCAATGTAATCCAGATTACTAAGTAATTTAAACTACAAAGTAAGCTGAATTGAAGCCAGATTTAGCAGCCATTATAATTTCTTTTTGTAGCAGATTATCTGGTCTAAGAAGAAAAAAAAGAAAAACCAAAAAGCTAATTAGAAAGTTCTATTTAATAACAGAGTTTCTACGGATAAAAATGTCGATCCTAGTGTTTTTACGGAGCAAAAAAATCAGTAAAATCCACTAAAAATCGGTAATTTTTGGGTAGAAATTTTTCGGGGATAATAATATTTTGCTAATTAGTAACTTGGACGACAGAAAAGCGAAAGCGATGGTACAAATTGAAGATTGTCTCGATCGAGCTAACCAATTAAGACAAGAAGGTAAATGGGATGAAGCGATCGCTGTTTACCATCGTGCCCTAAAGCTAGACCCTAATTCTTATCAGTCTTATCACTTTCTAGGAGAAACTCTGGCGCAAAAAGGTGAGTTGGAGGCAGCAGCTAAATTCTATAATCTAGCTCTAAAAACTAACCCCCTCTCTAGCTGGTCATATCATTGCTTGGGAAAAGCTTTGTTTGGACAAGGTAAATTAGATAAAGCGATCGCTGCTGCTCACCAAGCTATTGCAATAGAGCCAAATCAAGCAGTATTTCATTATCAATTAGGACTTTATTTAGAACGCCAATTAGATTTAGATAGCGCGTGCGAGGCTTATCTTCGGTCTCTAATTCTAGAGCCTAAGTTCACCGAAGCTTACTGTCATTTAGAACTGGTTTGGACACAGCAAGAGCAAGCTGACCTTTAGTTCGGAGTTTTGTGCTTTCCCGTTCCTCATGGTTACAAAGAAATCACTCTCTCATAGTGCCGTGGATAATCTCTCATGACCCGATTCTCTAAGCGATCGCCAATAAGTTCTATGCCTTACCGATAAGTGCTGAAACATTAGCGGAAACAGGTATTGTAGCTAAAGAAGTGCCAGAGGAAATAAATCAATGCGATCTCGAAGAGATCCGCTTCGCGGTGCGTGAGCAACTGAAGAACTATTGCCCTATTTCTTTGTTTTTGTTTAATAAGACCCAGTTTGACAAGATATAAGATGTCGATACCCCATAGCTTTTTGAATTCGCTCTTTGGCAAGTTCAACTGCAACTTGCCGAGGTAGTTTACCTGTCTGCTCTGCTTTTTCTAAAACTAGGGTGCTATTATGGCGAATCTTCTCTTCAATTGCTTGAAATGCCATCATTTTAGTACCGCCTCGATACTCAACAGCACCACAAATAACACCACCAGCATTAGCAATGAAATCAGGAACTACCAGAATATTGCGTTCGTAACAGATTTGCTCTGCTTCTGAGGTAAAGGGAATATTAGCACCTTGGACAACTAGTTTGGTTCTCAAGCGAGCAACATTATCAGCACGAACCACATCTGGTCTGGCTGCTGGAATCCAGATATCACATTCAATATCTAGTGCTGCGTCGCGATCGAGTTTGGTTCCTTGAGGATAGTCAATGACGCTTTTGCCCATATTTTTGAGTTCTATTAGCTGGGTAACATCTATTCCTTGGGGATTAAATAGAGTTCCTTGAGAATCTGCTGCGCCAATTAAGACTACTCCCTTAGCAGCGAGAAAACGAGCTGCATGTTTGCCCACAGAACCAAAGCCTTGAATAACGAGTCGGGCTTCTTTTAGCTCAAGATTACAAAATTTGCTAGCTACTTCTGTAGAGATACTCAGACCAAAACCAGTGGCTCCGATCTCATCGAGGGGAATACCTCCTATTTCTGGTGGCAATCCTACTGCACGACCAACTTCGTCCTGAACCCAAGCCATGCACAGTTCATCAGTACCCATATTAGGACCGGGAATATATTCAGTGATTCCTTTAATAGCACGAGCAAAGGTACGGACTAGTCTTTCCTTGTCTGATAAAGGTAGTTTCGGGTCAGCTAAGATTGCTGATTTAGCACCACCGTGAGGTAATCCCGCAGCAGCGTTCTTGAGGGTCATGGCTCGCGCTAGTCGAAACACTTCTTCAGTGCTAACATCTGGTGCCATACGAATACCACCAATAGCCGGTCCACAGGCAACATTATCTACAACTAGAATTGCCTTTAAACCTGGTAGGGGTTCGTAAATATGAGTAATCTTGGCTGGACCCAGTTCGTCAGCAAACCGAAAAGCACCTTCCCAGAGTAATGGAGATCGATCGTGTTGCGAGGTTTTATTGGTCATGTCTCATCCTCTCTCCTCATTGTTTTACTAGTGGTTTATCATATCTACCTTTGAGAAAGCGTTGCTCTGCTAGACGTTTAGATGCTTCTAGTGTGGTTATGTTATTATCTTCGGCAAGCTTAAAAACTTCCATCAAGGTATCGGCAATTTTTCTGACTCTTGCCAGGGAAATATTTTCTTCAATTCCCATCATTTCATCATAGACATTAATCAATCCCCCTGCATTAATCACATAGTCTGGGCAATAAATGATTTGTTGCTCGGCTAGCATCCGACTATGTATTTCCTCGTTTTCTAGCTGATTGTTAGCAGAACCCGCGACGATTGCCATTTTGAGTTTGGGAATAGTTCGACTATTAATTATTCCTCCCAAGGCACAAGGGGCAAAGATATCCACATCAAGATCGTAAATTTCGTCTATATCTACTATGTGTGCGCCATAAAGACGATGTGCCTCCTGCACTCTGGCTGTAATTGGATCGCTGGCAAACAGCTCAACTCTCTGCGCCGATAAGAGTTGACAGAGATTTTGCCCTACTTTTCCAACTCCTTGAACTGCGACTTTTAAACCGTGCAAATTTTCATTGCCAAAATAAAATTTTCTTGCTGCTTGCATGCCACAAGCAATACCGATAGCCGTAGCACGACCCGCGCCTCCATATCTTTCTTGCAAGCCGACTAGATAATGTGTTTTGGCAAACATTTGGCGGACATTCTCTACAGAAATATTCAAATCCTCCCCTGTAATAAAACGTCCCTTAAAAGTCTCGACAAAACTTCCGTAGGCTGCAAATAATTTCTGAGTTTTCTGTTCTGGTTTCGCAATAATTACACCTTTGCCACCACCAGCAGGAATATTGGCACAAGCTGCTTTATAAGTCATCGCCTGACTGAGACGGAGAACATCTTTTAAAGCGTCTTCCTCACTACCATAAGGAAACAAACGCGTACCCCCCATCGCCGGACCAAGATTAGTGTTATGAATGGCAATAATTGCTTTCAAACCTGATTTTTGGTCTTGACAAAAGCTTACCTGCTCATGTCCCATGAGTTCGATTAGTTTAAAAACTTGCATTTAGCTATATCCTCTCTTGATTTGGCAAAAGATGCTTAGAACACAGGATTGTTTGGCATCTCTACTATTGGTTAGAGTTTGATGGTTACAGTTTTAACTTCTGTGTATTCTTTAAGTCCGTACTCGCCTAACTCACGACCAATACCAGACTGTTTGAAACCACCAAAAGGGGCTGCTGGAGCTAGAGCATCGTAGCAATTAACCCAGATAGTGCCAGCACGGACGTTATTGGCGATCGCCATGGCTTTGCTGATGTCTCTAGTCCACACACCTGCTGCCAGACCGTACATAGTAGCATTGGCTCGTTTAATTACCTCGTCTAAGTCCTTGAATTTGAGAATGCTCATCACTGGACCGAAGATTTCTTCTTGGGCGATTTTCATCTGGTCTTGGACATTAGCAAATACCGTTGGTTGAATAAAGAAACCACGAGCGCCAATTGTGTGACCGCCACAAAGGAGGGTAGCACCTTCCCGCATACCCGATTCGATGTAGCGCATTACTTTATCCAATTGAGCCTGACTTACCTGCGGTCCCTGCTCGGTTTTGGGGTCAAAGGGGTTGCCCACGATTCGCCTCCGCGCCCGTTCGACACTCTTGGCAACAAACTCGTCGTAGCATTTTTCCTCCACAAACAGCCGAGAACCTGCCGTACAGCACTGCCCTTGGTTAAAGAATAGGGCAAAGTGTGCCCCTTCAATCGCTGCGTTCATATCCGCATCAGCGAAGATAATATTGGGGCTTTTACCACCTAATTCCAAGGTGACACGCTTGAGGTTGCTTTGTGTTGTGGCTTCCATAATTAGATGTCCCACTTCGGTAGAACCTGTGAAAGCAACTTTGTCAATGTCCCCGTGGCGAGCGATCGCTATGCCAGCAGTGGAACCGTAACCAGGCACAAGATTAACTACACCAGGAGGAAAACCCGCTTCAACAATCAACTCACCAACTCTCAGAGCCGTTAACGGAGTGTGGGTAGATGGTTTGAGAACGACAGTGTTGCCTGCTGCTAAGGCTGGTGCTAACTTCCATGCCTGCAAAAGTATGGGGAAGTTCCAGGGTATAATCTGACCGATGACACCGATGGGTTCATGGCGAGTGTAAGAGAAAAACGATCCATCGATCGGAATTGTCTTACCCTGAATCTTATCTGCCCAACCAGCATAGTAGCGGTAGCAGGCAATGGTGAGGGGCAAATCTATCTGACTCGAATCTTTTAAAGGTTTACCGTTATCGAGAGTTTCGAGTTGGGCAAGTTCATCAGCATGAGCTTCGATTAAATCTGCTAGTTTGTAGAGCAACTTACCCCGCTCTGATGGGAGCATTGTTGACCATTCCCCCCGATTAAAAGCAGTTCTAGCCGCTTTGACAGCCCGCTCGACATCAGCTGCATCAGCTTCAGCAACTTGGCAAATGACTTCGCCAGTAGCAGGATTTATAGTGGCAAAGGTGCCTCCCGAAGTACTATCGACCCATTCATTGTTAATTAGTAGCTGGGTAGCATTAATTTGGATTGGCAGTTTAGATGTAGTTGTTATAGCCATAATCTTTTCCTCAATTTCTGGTAAAGGAATTTTTTAGGGATAATTGTTCTCATCAAATGGGGATGGGATACTAGAAACCAGACAATTGTTCTTCTATCTTTCATCCTTTTAACTTCTTGGCAAACAAAGCACTCAACCGTTGCAAAGCTGGGGAGACATCATCGGCGGAAATCCGAACGTCAAGAATGCTAAAAGTGTCCCTCTCACGAGCCAAGGATAGTGCCTCCCGCAACTCTTGACCAGTTTGAACTTCAAAACCACAACCGCCTAGCACAAAAGCGAGCTGTGCGTAGTCTAGACTGGCAATTTTCACAAAGTCTGCATCCTGATGTCCCATTATCCGCAGGGTAGCAAATGCACCGTTGTTAATCACAATTATGATTGGCTTGAGTCCCAAGCGTTTTACTGTCAGTAATTCCATTCCTGTCATTTGGAATCCACCGTCGCCGACTAGAGCGATCGCTCGTCGGAAGGGATCGGCTAGTTGAGCACCAATCACTCCAGGAATACCAAACCCCATGCTGGCATAAAAGCCAGAGGTTAAAAAGGAACTTCCTTCTCTAGTTTGAATATCATCAGCAGCAAATAGGACATCTCCTACATCTGTTACTAGCAAAGTATTGCTGTCAATAAACTGATTGAGTTCGTACAGCAGACCGCTCATAGAAATTTTACCTGGAGACGGAGCCACGCGCGGTTTCATTCTGGCGATTGTCGAAGAATTCTTGTGGGGTAAATTACAATTGTTGGACAGGGTATTGATGAAATCTTCAAACCTAATATGGGGATATTCGTGATGCTTGATGGCAACTCGTTCTGAGGTAGCGTATACTGCACAACTGGGATTTAGGTGGGCGGTAAACATACCCAAGTTCACGTCAGTCATAAACACACCAAGCATTAGTAGACAATCTGATTCTTCCACCGTATTGCGAACATAGGGAGCTCCTGCTTCACCATTGTAAATGCCGATATATTGGGGATGTGCTTCTGGAAACACTGATTTTCCTAAAATGGTAGAACAGACAGGCACTCTTAATTTTTCTGCTAATGCTATAACCTGTGACTGCAAACCGAAGCGGTGAACTTCACTCCCCACAAGAATTACTGGCGACTTAGCTCGCTCGAGCATTGCTAATATTTCTGTCAAAGCTTCTTCTAGAGTATTGGCATCGGTACGTTTGATAGGTGGTGGACGGTGTTCTACCTCTTCAATTTCGGCATACACTAGATCGCGAGGAATTTCTAGGTAGACAGGACGCTTGAAAGTCATCGCATAATCGAGGGCGCGATGAATTTTAAGGTCTGCGGTTCTAGGATCATTCAGCGTGGTTGAATATAATGTGACTTCTTCATAAACTCGCCGTTGGGTATCAAAGGTTTTCACTTTGTGGTGCAGCAAGTCATGATACTGTCGTTCCTTAACGCCAGGTGCACCGCTCAAAATCACCAATGGCGACTTTTCGGCATAAGCACCTGCTATAGAGTTAACCATATTTAAACCACCTACACCGTAGGTAACTACAGCTAAACCTAGACCTCGAATGCGAGAGTAAGCATCGGCAGCAAAACCTGCACAGGGTTCATGGGTCATGACGATGGGTTCAATCTCGCTCTCTGCCAACGCGTCGTATAGCGTTAAGGCAAAGTCACCAGGAATGCCAAAAGAATGTTGCACTCCCTGTTGGTGTAAAAGCTCAAAGATATGTGGTGCTAGTTGGGGCATTTTCTCTCACCTCCCCGAATGCGATCGCTGGGACTTCGCTCGGAACTGTGTAAAAGAGCGAGACAACGCCCAAGTACAGTTCAGATCCACGATTCAATTATCAGCCATTACACAAACGGCGATCGCTATTAAGTTTCATGAATAGGACTGCACTCATCTAGGTTTTCTGAGCGATCCCCTACTTTTATTGTGAATGAATTAAAGCTAAATGTAGTTAATTTGACAGAATAATTAAAAATAGGGAAAAATTATTGCTCCTCTATACTAATAATTTTGTTCTTATCCTTGAGGAGCAACCAGAGAAAGATTAGCAATGGCAGAAGAGCGATCGTCCAGCCGATGCCCAAAGCCCAAGTCGGATAGCCTTCATAGGGAGTCTTAATATCTTGAATAAACTGAGTAACCAGCAAAGTAACTAAAGCTAGGGGAATAATATACTTAATCGCAATATTCCACCACTTTCCTATTTGCCAGTGACTGACTTGGTTAATATATCTACGCATTTTTTCGGCACCATAAACCCATCCCACTAAAATAGATTGGCAAATTCCGATCAAAAGCAAGTTATAACTGGTGACAAAATGATCCACAAGGTCGAGAAAGTATAGTCCCGCTCTGGTAGTATAAATAGCTCCAGCGATCGCCAGTAGCAAGCAAAATCCCAGTGAAATCTGAGCCAAGGAAATGTGCTTATATTTATCCGCTATGGCTGCATTCAAAGCTGCCACCATAGAAAAAGCACTGTCAATTCCCAACAAAAATAGCATCAGAAAAAAGAGAATGCTAAAGATTTTCGACAAAGGCATTAAACTTATAGCTTCAGGAAAAACCACAAATGCCAGACCAGGACCAGAAGCAGCTAAATCCTTCAGGGGAGTTCCAATCTTCCAAGCCATGTAGCCCAAAACGCCAAAAACCACAAACCCAGCAAAAATACTAGTTCCACTATCTAACAAAGCCGTGATCCACGCATCTTGAGTAATATCATCATCTCTGTCTTTGTAACTCCCATAAGCAACCATAATGCCAAAGGCAAGAGATAAGGAATAGAAAATTTGGGAACATGCAGCCGTCCAGACTTCAGGATTTAGTAAAGCAACCCAATTTGGTTGCAGATACATTTCCCAACCTTGGAGAAAGCCTGGTAAAGTCACGGCACGTATTAATAAAAGACTCATCAAAATCACAGGGAGAGGGACGCTATACTTAACGACTTTGCCCACACTTTTTGTACCTTGCCACACGCAAAAATAAACTGAGAACCAGACGAAAAGCAAAGACAAGAAAATAGACAGATTAATGCCTCCTAATTGCTCAATGCCGTTACTAGTTTGTAGAACTTCTTGGTAAAAATAACCTTCCGCATCACCTGACCAGTTCATCTTTAAGGAGGCTAACAAGTACACCAAAGACCAAGCCATAACTACTGCATAATAGGAAACAATGATAAAAGAAGAGATTAAAGCCAAGATACCTAGACCGACAAACCTGGGATGTAACTTGGTGTAAGAACCAACCGCTCCCTGCTGCATCTTTTGTCCTACTGCTAGTTCTAGAATTAACATTGGCACACCCACCAAAACTAAAGCGATGAGGTAAGGAATTAAAAATGCGCCACCACCGTATTTTCCAGCAAGATAAGGAAAACGCCACAGATTACCTAAACCTACAGCAGAGCCTAAAGCTGCCAAGATAAAAACTGCCCTCGATGTCCAACGTTGACGAGTCATCTCATTACCTGCTCTATGATTCCTAAACAAACATTGTCCAAACAAAGCTAGACAACCTAGACATTTTGTCAAGTTTTGTCTAGCTTTGTTTGGACAAATTAATACTATACTAAAACTCCTCGACTATGCGATCACTTTTTATTTTAAGGGCAATCGCACACACTTCTTCAAGATACGAAATAAATGGAGCTAATCGGAAAGAAGATTTTACCGATGGTACTAGTTGTGGTGTCTAAGTCGGGAAGTTGTGAGCCAAGGATAGCTAAACCTAAAGATAATGGTTCAGTAGATCGAAAAAGGAATTAAAGCTACATTTTATAGTTCATATGAACTGTTTTATGACTAGGATTCAAGTGTAAATTAAAGTATAAGGTGAAATAAATATAACGAGAAAAAACGAGTTTCAGCATATATTAATTAAGCATAAAGTGAAATAAATTAAGCATAAACTGAAAATTTGATAGCTTCATAAACAATAAGCTGAAATTTTCTATGATCGCTTGATTTTTAAAAACTTTCAACCTTGACCATATAAGAGTTACAAGCTTTGCCAAACTATTTGAATATAGTTCGTAGATAAATGTAAAAACCAAAAAATTATTTTTTTAACAGACCTATTGAATAATAATCGATTTTTTTCAAATCGGCTTTAATAGAATCAATTTTCAGTCTTGGCGATCGCAAGTCAAAGTATGTTATTTAACGCCTTATGGCATCTAGGGTGGTTGCAGGGCTGCGCTTTCCTATCCCTTCATACAGATTGCTAACCTGCTTAACGCCTTATGGCATCTAGGGTGGTTGCAGGCGATCGCTTTGATTAAAGCCTTTGTCCACTTGGGTTGGGAGATACAGTCTGATCGCGATAGAGCAAAGGGATATTGATAAGC
>JASJDI010000035.1 GCA_030065155.1 Xenococcaceae cyanobacterium MO_188.B29 | reverse complement strand
TATCTGACTACTTTAAATGATATCGATCGACCAGAAGATTTATATATTTGGGAAAAGTATCAGAATTGATAATTATTTTGAAATTGACCTAAAACCAGTAAATCCTCATCACCAGATATGATTATTTCTACTGGTACACTCAAAGCAGTTTCTAAAACAATCTTGTCCTTGGAATCACGCAATTCAGAAATATTAGATAACAAAATAGGTTGAGATAATTGAATTAATCGATACACTTCAACTAATAATTCCTCGGTAGTTATCTCCAACTTTTTTAGCCGACGTTGAAGCTTGGGATAAGCTAAGGCTGCTTGTAACTCGTCAATTAATAACTTTGAACTATAAAGAACAATCTGCTCTGCGATCGCTAATTGTATAATTTTTCGAGGATTTCCACCCCAAAGTAAACCAGAAATCTAAATATTTGTATCTAGTAATACTTTCATTCTCGATTTTGGCTGTGTCTTACCTCTTTTACCATTGCGGTAATTTCTGCCATAGTAGGTTCATTTTCATCCGTACCCAATTCATCTACCTTTTGCCATAGAGAAGATAGTTTATCTTTTGGTTCAACAACTCGATTAGTTGTAGTCGAGGAATTTAACCAACCCTCTACTTGTATTTTTTTCAAAATCATCATTGCAACTTGATCTTGTTGATCTTGTGGCACAAATATTTAATTGGCTAAAAATCAACTCGTAACAATAGATTTACGGGATTGCTATATTTCTTACTTCGGACAAACTCTAGGATCTTTCGGTTGTGAAGGCGCACCATTAGGAGCGGTTTTATAAGCAACTAACTCCACAACCCCGTTCTCATGAAAAATCCATCCCTGCGCCTCCACAATCTCTTCCCCTGCTCCCCTACTCCTCTGCTCCTCTGCTCCCCTGCTCCTCCGCTCTTCTTCCTCCAACGGTACAGGTTCAACCAAATCTACCGCAATAACTCCCTCGTCCCTTATTTCCGCAAGATTCGGTGCGTTACCACCCTGTCCTGTGACATAAAATTCACTATCTCTGGCTAAACTACAAAGACTGAAAACCACTAATTTATCGGGATCGATTACAAATCTAGGTATGTCTTCTATTCCTTCGGCAGGATTAGCCTCCAGTTCATTGATAGTAATTATGCCATCTGTCCCCAATCGGGAACTAGCATCAAGCTCATTAGTACCATTTCTGAGACGATTGCCATCATTATCCGTGGCTGTTCCTTCTTCTAACCCAAAAATTCCTTGAGCGGTAATATTAATATTTCCACCTTGTCCTTGTTGAGCATTAGCAATTATGTCATTACCTTCATTTTGAGAAGGGAAAGTAAGAACAAACCCAGAATTAATATCGATATTACCGCCATTGGCATCTCCTAATGCTTCCGCTGAAATAAAGCTGTCATCTCTTAAAGTTAAACTCTCTGCAATTTCCAGCGTAATATTGCCACCTGTACCCACTAGAGTTGATGCGAACAATGATGCTCCATTTTCTAAGGCTATAGAGTTAGCTTGAATAAAAAAATCACCTGCATTTCCTTTCCCTATACTACTAGCATTTATTTGCGCTCCATCCCTAACTATTAGCTGAGGAGTAAAAATCTTCAAGTTACCTCCATCTCCAGTTGACGCTGGTTGCTGTGACCCTACTATTAAACTACTGGGATTATCTTGATTAAATCTTCCTCTCAACTCCACTAAATCTGTAGCATTAACTATTAATTCTCCTCCCTTGCCACTACCAAGAGTAGAAGCCACTACCTGTCCTCCCTCACTTATTGAAAGTTGTCCCGTATTAATTTCTATACTGCCAGCATTGCCAGACTTATTTTCATCTATACCTATGGTAGAAGTAGAAACGATCGAGCCATTAATTTCAAGCAAATTTGAGGTATTAAGGACGACTGCTCCTGCCGAACCTTGATCTAGAGTAGCAGTAGCGATTAAACTTCCATCTAAGATACTAAGGCGTTGGGTATTGATTTCTATTCCTCCTGCTTTTCCTCGTCCTCCAGTAGAAGCTAGGATTCCTTGCAAGAAGCTAGCATCTAGATTTCTGATAAGATCTGGTACTGAATCTGGACTCAGCAGTGCAGGATCTAACAAAGTCTCTTGTAAACGAGAAAAACCAAACCCAATAACTTCAACGGATTCAGCAGCATCAATTGTTACTGTGCCACCACTTCCAGTAGAAAGAGTAGAGGCATTAATTAAGGAGTTTTCCAGTTTGAACTGATTAGCATCGATTTCGATGTTGCCACCATTGCCTTCTCCTAATGTCTGAGTTGTGATTAAACTCTCGTTTTGAATTGTGACTGAATCTCCAGTAATTTGTATGCCTCCACCATTTTCATCTCCAAAAGTACTGGCATCTACCCTAGCCCCATTAGTCAAGGTAACATCTGCTCTAGCTACACCTTCAGGAAAACTGAGACTACCATCAGCATTAATCCCAATTTCTCCTGCTGCGGATAATCCTCCTAACTCTACTCTTCCTTCTGGTGCAAACAGTCTTCCTCCCTCTAAGTTGATATTGCCTCCTATCAGAGTAATGCTTTCTCCTGTAGCTACTTCTAACCCATTCCCATTGTAGGAGCGATTAACAATCTGACCTGGATTATTACCCAAATTCAAACCAATAGGCATATTGATTGTCAGTAATGGAGGCTCATCTGCATCTGTAGCTAAAAATTCCCCATCACTAAACACAATACTATCAGCCGTACTACTCAAAAAAGAACCACCGATATCTAATTGGGCATTCTCCCCAAAAATAATCCCTGCGGGGTTAAGTAAAAATAAATTGGCTGTACCATTGGCTCGCAATAAACCATCAATAGTAGATATATTTCCGCCTGTAACGCGAGAAAAGATATTAACTATATCGTTAGCATTATTAAAAAAAGCTTCGCTGCCATTAAGAACAGAAAACTGCTCAAAACTATGAAATAAATTACCTTCTGCCCTATTCCCACCATCGATTCTAATGCCAGTATCAATGTTAGTTAAAGTAGTATTAGTAGTTCCGTCAGTAGTTATTTGTGCTTTAACGGGTAGTGCTATAGAACTACTCAGAAATAATCCGACCAGTAGAGAATACCAGGTTTTCATTGTAGATACTTCTCGAATTGATTCCTCTAAATTATACAAATAACAGAATAGATGCGCTCGACAGCTGGTAAGACATCAAGCTTACGGAAAAAGTATTCTGGCAACGAGAGAGAACAGGCAAAGAATTTGAGCTTAAGTAGGTAAGCCAAATTCTTTGTATATTAATTAAGTATATTTACAGTCATCTTTCCTCCTCTGCTCATCTCAACCGTTAAAGCTTAAAATCATACCCCTGAAAGTGCTCCCCTGCACCCTCTGCTTCCTCTGCTCCCTTGCCCCTCTGCCTACTTACTGCTGTTTACTCAAAATTCCTAATGTTTCTATGGCTTTTTCCAAAGAATCTGACCAGGGAATACCACAATTTAGGCGTAAGCAATTGTTATAACCCCCTGATGCAGAAAAAATGATTCCTGGAGCAATACTAATATTATGTTCGCAAGCTTGCTGATATAAAACCATCGCATCAAAATGTTGTGGTAATTCTAACCATAAAACATGACCCCCTTGAGGTTGAGTTACTCTTGTTTCAGCAGGAAAATAATGACAAATGGCTTGTAGCATAAGTTCCATGTGCGATCGATAAGAACGACGTAATTTTCTTAAATGGCGATCGTAACCACCATTAGCTAAAAACGCTGCTACTGTTAACTGAGGAGCAATAGTAGTACTATAATTCATAACTGCTTTTAACTGTTCTATTTTAGACTGATAAGCTTCGGCGACAATCCAACCCACTCTTAATCCTGGGGAGAGGGTTTTACTAACGGAGGCGCAGTGGAGGACTTTCCCCTCAGTATCAAAAGCTTTAATTGCTTGGGGACGTTGTTCCGTAAAATAAAGATCTCCAAAGATATCATCTTCAATTAAAGGAATATTGTATTGATTTAGCAGTGAAACTAACTGCCGTTTTTTAGTTGCACTCATACAACTTCCCAAAGGATTACTAAAATTAGAAACGATCGCACAAGCAGCAACTTGTTGTTTTTGGAACGCAGATTCTAAATGTGCCAAAGAAATTCCTTCTCTAGGATGGGTAGGCAATTCTAAAGCTTTCAAGTGTAAAGCTTCTAAGGCTTCTAATAATCCATAATAGGTAGGAGATTCGATCGCTACAGTATCTCCTGGTTTAGTTACTGCCTTAAGAGCTAAGAAGATTGCTTCGGTTGTCCCGTTGGTAATGACAATTTGATTAGGATTAACAGAACAACCAGCATCAATTAAACGTTTAGAAATCTGCTGGCGGAGAGATTCACAACCGATAGGCACATTATAGCGATGAACAGCTTCAGGTTGAGCGCGAATTTCCTGTCCCATCAAACGATTAAGAGTGGCTACAGGAAAAAGTGCTGGATCTGGTATGGCTGCACCCAATTGAATCAGTTGAGGATTATTAATTGCTGTCCGAATGCGGAAAGCTAGAGAAGTATCGACAAAACAAGCTGTTTGAGTAGAAGGTTGTGAGGGAAATGGTTCTGCTGCTTTAATGGTTGTTTTAACATAGTATCCAGACTGGGGACGAACCGTAATTAAATGACGATCTTCCAGTAAACGATAAGCTTCTAAAACTGTAGAAATACTCACCGATAATTGTTGATGTAATTTACGTACCGAAGGCAAGCGATCGCCTGGTTGTAAAATTCCTTCATTAATTAAATTATGAACATATTCTGCTACTTGTTCGTAGAGATTTTTTTGTTGAGATGGAAGAGTTGATAAATAATTTTTCATTATCGATCGTAACCAATACAGTTTGGCTTTCAAACGAGCATAACAGTTAGTAAAAAATTAACTGTACCGATCACAATTTAGATCAACTGCCTCTGTTTTTGTCAATAAAAATATTACAAAATTAAAGAAGTGATTAGCTGTTAGTTATCAATGGGCAATTGATAATTGACAGTTGACAATTATTTAATTTATTTAAGAGGGATTGATTATGAAAGCGATCGCCTCATTATTTTCTAACTTGAAACCAAAAGAATTATTAGCTAATTTGCTAGGGAAAGCGAACGAACCTAAGATTATTTCTCGAAAAAACAATTGTGGAAATGCATATTTTAAAGTTTACGATCCACAAACACGATGGAAGGGTACATTTAGCTCTGAAGGAGAAGTAAGAATCTGGTTAGAGGAACGCTACCATTCAAGATTTTAAGTTGTTTAAAGGATTATGCTGACAGAACAAGAAGGAATTGAATTTGCCCAGAAATGGATTGAAGACTGGAATAATCATGATTTAGATGCCATCATGTCTCATTACGCAGAAGAGGTTGAACTAGTATCACCCTTAGCTATTAAAATCCTCGGACATCCTGATGGTAAAGTTAAAGGTAAAACGGCGTTAAGAGAATATTTTGCTAAAGGATTAGAAGTCTATCCTGAACTAAGATTCGATCTAATTAAAACCTTAATTGGTGTCGAAAGTATCGTTATGTATTACCGCAAAGATAATTCACTATCAGCCGAATTTGTCATGGTAAATAGTGAAAATTTAATAACTCAAGTAAAAGCTCATTACATTTCGATCGAGCTTGAATAATGAGCAGAAACAATATACTTATTAAGCAACAATTACAGGCGTATCTTTTGGGTTTATTAGCTGTTACTGCATTTGCTCTAACTTTACCTGCTACTAAACTTGCTGTGCCTTTTTTTGGTTTTACTGCCGTTGGTTTCGGTAGAGCAGCAGTAGCAGGAATATTAAGCTTAATTTTACTAAAAGTTACAGGTAGTATTTTCCCTAGATTTAGACATATTAAAGGATTGGTAATTGTTGCTTTAGGTGTTGTTTTTGGCTTTCCTATTTTGAGTGCCTATGGTATGAAATATGCACCAGCTTCTCATGGCGCAATTATTATTGGTGTTTTACCCTTGTTTACTGCTATTTTTGGTGTTTTATTAGCTAAAGAAAGACCATCATTAGAATATTGGTTAGCAGGAGTAGCAGGAAGTTCAAGTATTATTATTTATTCTCTTTATATTGGTCAAGGAAGTTTACAGCTTACTGATTTGGCTTTATTATTTGCTGCTTTAAGTGGGGGTATTGGTTATGCAGAAGGAGCAAGATTAGCTAAAGAGTTAAGCAGTTGGCGAGTAATTTGTTATGCTTTGGTTATTTCACTACCTATTACTCTTCCTCTAGCTATAACTACGGCAGAAATGAACTCGTCCTATAATTCATTATCTTCATGGTTAGGACTTGGTTATTTAAGTTTTATTAGTATGTTTCTTGGTTTTTTCGCCTGGTATAAAGCCTTGAAAATGGGAGGTATAGCCAAAATCGGACAGTTACAATTGCTACAACCTTTTATTACTATTTTTGTTTCTTATTTTTTATTTGACGAATCAATTTCAACTACTATGATATTGGTTTTAATAGTTGTTTTATTGTGTGTTAACTGGACTAGAACAGCAAGAGTAATAGGTAATAGGTAATAGGTAATAGGTAATAGCAGGTCTTAAACAATTTCCCTTGATAAAAATTAATTTCTGTGTCGATCGCTTTTTTGGATAAAAGTTATGACTAACAACTAACAACCAACTCTTTAAATGCTAATGTAGCATCTTAAAAGATCAAACTTATACTAATTTAAATCCACTCAATGAAAATCAAACTCTTTCTGACAACTTTATTGCTAAGTCTAGGTCTAGTCAGCAGTTGTAATTTGGCAAAGGATAGCAGTACATCTGCTGAAAACACAAAAAAAGCTATATCAATACCAAGCATATCTTATAACGATACTGAATTTAGCAACCGCACTGAGTTAATCATTAAGAATGGCAACACAACACAAACAATAAAAGCTAGTAGCTTGAAAATTAAATTGATGGATACTCCTCCTTCCTTTTGTGTTAGTGATTCTGAACTTTCTGAAAATCAATTTCCTGGTAGGTTATTTTTTAGGGGAAACGCATCTTAATGCTCTTGACAAATTGCTAGTTATGTGGGTTTCAAGTCCTCGTGATGTAACCTAGGGCGATCGCCGATTCGCCAACCGAGGTTTTCCAGTTTTCGCAACCGCTATAATCTTCAAAAAGATTAATTGACAGGTAATGAAACTCAGACCGAAAATTACAATTAACGACCATTTTAGCGAACTAGAAGATCCGAGAATAGAAAGAACAAAACGTCATAAATTAATTGATATTATTACCATTAGTATTTGTGCAGTTATTTGTGGAGCAGATGGGTGGAAGGATATCGAATTATATGGAAAATGTAAGTATAAATGGTTGAAAAAATTTTTAGAACTGCCCAATGGAATTCCATCTCATGATACATTTGCCCGAGTATTTTCTCTACTTAATCCAGAACAATTGCAACAATGTTTTTTAAGGGGGATTATGTAATTGCCTTAAAGAAAAACCAAGGTGGTTTGTATGAGCGAGTAGAAAAACTATTTGAACAAGCCATTCTTCAGGATTTTAAAGGGTTGATAAAAACTGAATATCGACTGTCTGAAGATGACCATGGACGTCAGGAAACCAGATATTGTCAAATCTTAACTAATATCAGTCAAGACATTGACCCCAAGGGAGAATGGAAGGGTTTAAATTCCATAGCTTATGTAGATTATTTACGAACAGAAAAAGGGGGAACTACTCTGGAAAGAAGATATTTTATTAGTAGCCTAAAGGCTGAAAATCACCAAGCAATTGCTATAGCTATCAGAAAACATTGGTGTATAGAGAATCAATTACATTGGGTTTTAGATGTGAGTTTTAATGAAGATGCTTCTCGGATTAGAAAAGAGCATGCACCTGAGAATTTAGCTGTAATTAGACACATAGCTTTAAATCTTTTAAAACAGGAAAAAACTCTCAAAGCAGGAGTGAAGAATAAACGCAAGAACGCGGGATGGGACAATAAATATTTACTCAAAGTTTTAACTAGTTAATCTGGCAAATTTCCAGAAAACAAATTGGATATTTTCCTCTTATTTCGTCAGTTGATAACTGATATTGATTGCCTTGTTTATTTTAGTTGCCTTCGGTCAAAAAATAGCTAATTTTCGGGGATTTATTGAGAACTACTCTTGTTTTTTCCTGATGACAAGTGTCATCACACTTTTTTGGTTAAGTAAAAACATTATCTGACAAGGATTTCATCAATTAGATGCGTTTTCCCTAGGTTATTTTTTGACCATGCCATCGATCGAAAAACTGGTAATGTGGCAGTTGGAGTATTAATGGATGAATGCGTTGAGACTCAGTACAGTGCTGTCTTTATATTGAAACCACAAGATAGTTGGCTTGATTATGAAATCTATCCTGTCCAATTACCAGGAGAAAAAACCTTACCTGATGAATTTTCTAGTTATTCCTTTCGCAGTATTTCTCATATCGGTTTTATCGGTAGTCATTTAATGGTCGAACACGGTGATGCGTCTGGTTTTAGTAAAATTGAGTTGTTTGCTCCATCTGAGACTTCTGTTGGAAAGTATTTGGGCTGTACAGTAACAGAATGGGGAGAAAGAACAGAACAGAATATCTGTCTATGACTAACTAATAAATATTTCCCCACAGCAAGTTGTCAATAAAGCTCATATTTCAGTAACGTACAAGGCAAAGAACCATTATAAACAGGTAGACGGCGAGAAGTTCTTAGACCTATTTTTTTAGATAATTCTTTGTTTCCTGTCAGCACATAGGCTGTCCAACCAGTAAAGCGTTGTTTAAAAATATCCCCTAGTAATTTGTACAATGCTCCCAATTCTTCTGTATTGCCAATGCGTTGACCATAGGGAGGATTACAAATAATCACGCCTTTGTCTGCTGGTGCTTCTATTTCAGCTAATTCTTGTTGGTAAAATTCAACTTGTGCTGCCAGTCCACAATTGATAGCATTATCTTCGGCTTGCTCAATAATATCTAAATCGCGATCGCTTCCCCTAATAGGTTCAGATAATTCAAATAATTTACCTGCTTCTGCTTCTTGGCGTATTTCTTGCCACAAAGATTCATCAAAATCGAGCCAAGTTTGAAAACCAAATTGCTGACGATATAAACCAGGAGCAATATTCAAAGCTATTAAAGCAGATTCAATGGGTAAAGTTCCCGAACCGCATAAAGGATCGAGAAAAGGTAAATCGGGATTCCATTCCGACATAGCGATCAAAGCAGCAGCAAGGGTTTCTTTGAGAGGAGCAATACCCATAGCTGGACGATATCCGCGTCGATGTAAGCTAGAACCAGAGCTATCTAGACTGAGAATACAGTGATTTTTATGGATATGAGCATTAATCAGTAAATCGGGATTTTTGATATCGACATCAGAACGTTCTCCATATTGATCTCGTTGCCGATCGACGATCGCATTTTTAATTTGGAGGGCAGTAAAGTGAGTGTGGTTAAGATTATTATTTTTACCAGTGCAGTTAACTGCTATACTCATGTCAGGCTGGAGGTATTCTGTCCAATCTAGCTTTTGCACACTACGATAAAGTTGTTGAGCATTGTAACTTTTAACTTCAGCAAGGGGAACAAGCACGCGAAAAATAGTTCTTGCCCAGAGATTTACCCGATAAAGTAAAGCTTTATCTCCTTGGAAATGAACCCCAGTAAAATCAGGACTAATGTTTTTTGCCCCTAATTGCTCTAATTCTTGAGCAGCGATCGCTTCTAACCCACGAGCAACTGTAGCGAAGTAATTATTCATAACTATTATTTTTATTATTAACTTGCTGTGCCGTCAAACTTTTTAACCATTGAGAGAGATTAGTTTCTAATTCGGGTGAAAACAAAGAAGATAAATTTCCCATGCGTAGATGCAAATCTCTCTGAGGAAAAGGAATCTGAATTTCTTCCTTTCTTAATATCTCTTCGATACAATAATAAAGATCGCTAGTAATAATTGCTTGACGACTGGGATCGGAAGTCCACACTAACAACTCAAAATTAAGAGAATTGTCCCCAAAACCAGTAAAAAAGACTTGAGTTTGGGGATAACGTAAAACTTCTGGATGTTCTTCGGCTGCTTGTAATAAACTTGCTTTAACCTTAGGTACATCAGAACCATAAGCAACACCGACAGGTATATGTAACCTAGCAGAAGGATTACCATGAGTCCAATTAATTACCTCTTCTGCCAATAAGCGAGAGTTAGGAACAATTATAGAAACACAATCTAGGGTTTTGAGGACAATACTTCTTGCTCCCACTCGTTCCACTGTACCAATATGTTCCCCTACTTGAATAAAATCTCCTACTTGTACCGATCGCTCAAACAAAAGCACTAACCCACTAGCAAAGTTTTTGGCAATATCTTGTAAACCGAAGCCAATACCTACCCCTAACACACTACCGATAATAGTTAGGGAACTAAGATTAAGTCCTGAGGCTTGCAATAAAATAATCGTACCAATAAAAATTAAACCATATCTAGTGATAACTAAGATAACTTCTTGAGAACCTCGGTTGATCCCCGTTGCTTGTAAAACTCTAGTACGTAACAGATTAGTAAGAAAGCGAATAATTGCTAGTAGTGCAAGAAATAAACCCAGAATAATTAGTAAATCTAAAATAGAATAACTTGTACCACTAAGAGTAAAAAGCTTAGTGGTAAAAATACTAATAAAACCATTGCCAAAATGATTAATTAAGTAGTATCTCCACTGGCGAGAATAGGGAAATAAATCACTAATAATAAAAATAACCACGCCCCAAAGAATAAATTGGGCAATACTTAATTGCAAACGAAAAAGAATAGTTAAAAACTTAGAATTTTCCTGCTGTTCTTCGGTTTGTGCTTGATCTTCTGCTTTGAACTTAAAAGAAACTACTTTTTGGATTGCTTCAGATAAAGGGTGTTCTTCTAACTGTTTTAAAAGTCGACTACCGAAAATAGCGATCGCCAAAATTGCAATTGCAATAATAGATTGTTGCGTTAAATATCTAAAATCCCTCTCTCTTTTGCCGATAGTTATTGCTTGTTCCAGAATAGTTTTTAATCTTTCTGCTCGTTCTTGTAAAGTCTCTGCATCTAATTTATCCTGATTAGTAACAGTATGTAGATATCGTTCATTTAAATATAAAACAGGTAATTGATTTCTTTGTTCAATATCAACCTGAGGAGTTTGTACCGAATTAATAGCTAACTGTAATTCAGATTGAATTTGGTTAACACGATCTTTAGCACTAACATCTCTAGATTCACTAACAAAAAATAACTCTCTTCCATCCAAAACAACAGGGGATTTAAGAGTATCAGTAGTTCTTTGGGGATTGATGAGAAAATTATCAAAAATTAACGGAGTATTATCAATACTAAACTGTGCTACTCCTGAACTAGCCAAAAACACTACTAGTAAACAAGTAACTACTGCCGTTTTAACTAAATAAAGTAGCTTTTTAAGCTTCATATAATAATTAATTAAAAGTCAAATTTTATTGGTTAAGAAGAACCATTATTTTCATAGTGAACTCTTGTTCCTGTCCATTGCAATTTTTCTCTTAAAGTTTGATAGAAAGAATAACTTTTGCGTAGAAGAATAAATTTTGCTTGACATTTTGCCATTCTTACAGATACTTTTTGTCCTGGCCAAATAGTAGTGGCTAAAGCTCCGTCAGTCCATAGTTTGGTATTAACTTCGTAATCTCCTAAAGGCCACACATCGACGATACTACCTGGAGGAAGCACAAGAGGACGACCAGAAAGACTGAGAGGACAAATTGGTGTTACCGAAATTGCTTCCATCCCAGGATGTAAAATAGGGCCATTAGCAGAAATAGTATAGCCAGTAGAACCAGTAGGGGTAGCTACTAATAATCCATCCCCACTATACTGATCTACTACTGCCCCATCTACTTCCATTTCTAGAATAGAAGTAGGCATTCTGTCTATGCTAGCGGGTTTAATACACATCTCATTGAGACAAAAAAACGTCTCACTTACTGGTATTGAAGTAGATCGATCGCCCTCAAAAAGATTGGCTTCTAACATCATCCGTTTCTGTACGGCATATAAATCAGATTCTAAAAGTTGCCAAAGGTTTTCTGTATCTTTAAATAATTCAAAAGGCTCAGTCAAAAAACCTAAATGTCCACCAACATTTACCGCTAGGATAGGGATATTTTCTGGCGCGAGATGACGGGCAGCAGCCAAAACTGTACCATCTCCTCCTAAAACTACCGCTAAATCAATTTTAGCAGTGGCAGAAGCCAAAAAGACTGGATAAGGATTGTCTTTGAACCCACTTGGTCCAAGTAAAACTTGACAGTGACGTACTTCTAGTTCTTTCGCACATCTTTCTGCCCAGATTTTACTATTGCTGTCTCCTGCTTTATACGCAATGATTACGTGCTTTAGCTCCACTTAAAACTTAAATTATTATCTAGATATCTTTTTTATCCTATCGCTTAGTGTTAACTGATAACTGTTAACTAATAACTGTAAGGGTGGTTCGCGAACTTTATCTAACTGATGACTAGTACTAATAACTAATTAGGACTTGCTAAAAATTCAAAAATTATTATCATAGAAAGAGTTCCACTGCTACGTTGGTGACTGCCAATATAGTTTGTTGATCTATGCTTGATTTATTCGGGAATCAGTAGCTTTTGCAAAAGTAGACCGAGCTTGTACTCGGAAATGGAATGCATACAGCACAGATACCCACCTGGGTTTTCCAGGTCATAAACTGAGGTAAAACGGCGTGGCGGTGAACTAATTGCTTGAGAATCTTCTATTTTCTCAAGAAAACTTTATTGTGTCGGGGACACAGCTATCCCTTTGTCTAGTCAACTATCGTCGAAGTAGGAAGCCCGTGTGGGTTTACCCCAAGTGTGCGTCACTTAAACTATGCATTTCCAATTAGACGCAGTTTAAATCCCCTTTTTTTTCCAAAATGAGAATTGCTGTAATCCACTTTTGATTCAACAAAATGATTCCAAGCATCTGCGCCTTTATTCCAGGCAACTTGAGCTTGATGATTGCTAAAGTTTTGATTTTGGTACATAATACGTTCTACTTTGCTCTATTGTTTATCTAATAAAAGAGAGCTAAATGACTAGCAAAGGCAGCAATTATCTAATTACTATCTTCGTAGTTATAAACACCAATTATGTGGGTTATTGCCAATAAATTCCTTGAGTTTACTAGGATGGTATTCTATGTCAGCGCACCAACGTTTTTTAACGCTTTCATGAAAGCTATTGTCCAGATCGAATTTAAATCCATCGGGCAATTTATCATTCAAATTGGTAATATCGCGCTCTGTTATTCCGCAAGGATCTAAAACATCTAAGATCTTTGAGATACAATTGTTTTGAAAATCAGTTTTAAAGTCGATAATGTCCGTATTTTCAGCTAAGTCTAAATCCAAATCTAAACCCAACTCACTAGCTTCATCTGCCATCCATCTCAAAGCAGCATTTGACAAACCCAAAGTTTCTTTTTCACCACCGCCAACCGAAGTATGATTTCCTGGAAACCAAACTTGTTTTAATGTTCCCTGAAAATCCTTTCCTGGTTTCATAATGGCAACATCAAAGCCTGGTGTTCTTTCGTCTATAGCGATCGCGTGTCGGGCATTCTCAATAATCGAACTGAGTTCGTTGTCGTGAAATTGATATCTCACATTGAGATAGTCGTCAACTAAAAGTAAGGGAGTAAGATTAGGAATACCCAAAGACCCAACAGTGTCCCAACATCCCAGAAAGTTAATCTTGACCGATTCGTAAATATTATTTTTTTGACGAAATTTTTTAGCTGACTCGTCACGTCTTTGTCGATCGCCGATACGATAAATACTATAAGCCTCAGCCGTATTGTTAATATCGGGACGTTTAAGTAGACCAGAACAGTTAATTAAACCAACCAAACTCCGAACTGTGTAAGCTCCTCGGCTAAAACCAAATAAATATATTTCATCCCCAGTTTCATAATTTAGACAAAGAAAAATATAAGCTTCTTCAATTTTTTCATCGATCCACCAGCCAAAAGCTCCCCCACCTATTTTTTCGATAGCATCTCCAATGCTTTTTAAAAATGCCTGCGTTCCTCCTCTGCTGGGAACTGCACCAATTCCTTGGTCGTAATAAAGAGCTTGAGGAATATTATTTCGCTTATCTAGTTGTTCGATTGCTTGAGCAATTTTGAAGGCATTGGTCGGAACTTGATTATCCTGGCTTTGCCAAGTTCCATCACAACAAACTATTAAACGTTTCATCAGCTTTCTCCTCAGGAGACTTATGTAGACTAACATTGTATTAATGATTAATAGTCGATCGCTTTTAAATTTTCACAATCCATAGAGAATGTCCCGCAGCATCTTAAAAGTACACCAGCGTGGCTTCTCTACAACTTGCTCATCCACCATTCCTTCACCTTTTTGGTAAATTAGCCCCTGTTGGCACTTACCGTTTTCTCCATACACTAGTGTGTATTTCGTCTCTGCTTCTACTCCATCTACCATAGCGATAAATTCTCCGTAGCGAACTCCTTGTCGATACTGTCCTGTATAAGTTATTTGTATTGGTATAGAATAATCTGCTACTTTCCGCTTAGAAACAATTTGAAATGTTCCATCCAATACAGGCTTATTTTCCTGCATAGTAGAGTGGTAATAGCCCATCCATGTATCTGCCTCCAACAGAGGAGTTTCTTTCAGCACTTTTAGGGCATCTTCCTCGGACTGAATTTCAACACGCTGGGAAGATAAATCTGGTTCTGTTTCCTCTGAAGTATTGGTATTGGCAATAGGCTCATCAACAGGTGATTGTCTCGCAGTCTGACAACCTAAAAGTAAACCAGTAGAAATTAACAACAGCAAAAATAGTTTCGAGAACCAAGGAGATGTCATAGTTTTAGAGGATTGGGATAGATCAAGCGCGATCGCGGTTTTTAATATTTTCTGATTTATAGAGGCTAGATATCCAGACCGTTGACATATAATAAGAGCCTATATAATTTGACACGATTGCATGGAAAAAGTTTTTCACATCATTTCCAAACAAGAGGCTGATATAGCAAAAGCTAAAGGTTTTTATCAGCCACCTAGCCTCGTTAACGAAGGCTTTATTCACTGTTCTTATTCTATGCAAGTTTGTCGAGTAGCTAATTTTTTATACAAAGGACAAACTGACCTTGTCTTACTCGAAATTGATAAGACTCATCTCAACTGCGAGATAATAGATGAAGACTTGTATGCAAGTGGTGAGTTGTTTCCACACATTTATGGTCAATTACCGTGGAGCGCAGTGGTTGCCATACACGATTTTCCCTGCAAAGATGATGGAATGTTTGAGCTACCTATTACACTCAGCACATAAATATCAATCTTAATAAGCTAATCCACATTTAACTTGCATATTTATTATTTAGGAAACAAACCTTCAAACTCTCTCCCCATCTCCCTATCTCCCTATCTCCCCATCAGTCTCAACCGATAACTCGCGCGTTCCTTAGCCGAGGAAACCTCGGCAGGGTCGCTCGTCAAATTTGATGTTGACCAGCTTATTAGGCGGTGACAACAATATCGCTAGAGTCTAGATTGGTTCCTAATGATAACGTAGCCAATTGGGTTTGAGCCACTCCACCAATACCATCAACATCAAAAAATATTTCTCCTGTAGAGGAATCGTAGATGAACCGATGACTTGCCACCGTTGCAGCAGAACCGTAATAGAGTTCCAAAGGCAAAACCACCTGGTTGCAATCCAGCTACATTCCATTATTTTTATTCAACTAGGAGTACGCGACCGTACTCAAGCAGCCCTTTGGGCGCAAAAAAATCTGAGTCAGTAGTGACCATAGCAGTTCTCTAACACTTCAAATTTAAGAATAAGTTAAGAATTACTACCAAATGGTGCTACTATTTCTGTATCAAAATTACCAAGTTAAAATTTTTAGAGGAGCTACGATGGTTCATACTACCAAAATAGTAGCGACTGAATGCAAAGACTATCACCGACTCTAGAGCAAGCACAATTTCCTGCTAATATCTTTCGACTAGATAATGGATTAACCATAATTCATCAACATTTATCTGCCACTCCAGTAGTAGTAGCAGATATTTGGGTTAAAGCTGGGGCTAGCAGTGAACCAGAAGAATGGTCAGGTATGGCTCATTTTTTAGAACACATGGTTTTTAAAGGTAGCCCTAAAGTAGCTACAGGGGAATTTGACTGGGCGATCGAAAATAGTGGAGGTATAGCTAATGCTGCTACTAGCCATGACTATGCCCATTTTTTCTTAACTACAGCAGCATCCCAACTACCCAATACTTTACCCTATTTAGCTGATATTCTCTTACACGCCACTATCCCAGAAGATGAGTTTATCCGCGAAAGAAGTGTAGTTCTAGAAGAAATTCGCTCTAGTTATGATGATCCTGACTGGGTTGGTTTTCAAGCCCTCTGCCAGAATCTTTATAAAATACATCCCTACAAGCGATCGATCTTAGGGGAAGAAGAATTGCTCATGCAGCACTCTCCTAATCAAATGCGTTGTTTCCATCGCACCCATTATCAACCAGAAAATATGACCGTTGTTTTAGTTGGAGGTATAGAACAAGAAGCAGCTATATCACTAGTTAATGAATCTTTTGCCGAGTTTAGTATTCGCTCAGAATGTCCATCTCATACCATTGAAGCAGAACCACCCCTCATCGAAATTGCGCGCCAAGAATTATATCTACCCCGCATCGAACAAGCTCGTTTAACTATGGCATGGTTATCTGTAGGCGTAGAATGTCTCGAAGATGGTATCGGCTTAGATATTCTGTCAGTTATTCTCGCTGGAAGTCTATGTTCTCGATTAGTACAAGAATTAAGAGAGGAAAAACAACTAGTTTTAGATATTTATAGCGATTTTTCCCTACAGAAAGATTCCAGTTTATTTACCATTAGTGCTTGGCTAGAAACGGCAAATTTAGACTTAGTAGAAAAAATTATCTGCGATCGCTTGCACGAACTTCAAGATACCCTAATCCCAGATGCAGAATTAAATCGTACTCGCCGTTTACTATACAATGATTATATTTTCTCCACAGAAACCCCTGGTCAATTAGCAGGAGTCTATGGCTACTACAATACGATCGCGACAGTAGAACAGTCGATCATGTATCCTTTAATTATTAATTCTCTTTCGGCAGAACAAATTCAACGTATTGCTAGGCAATATTTGTCTCCTGAGCGTTATGCTATTACCATACTCAAACCAATGTAAACTAGGTTAGAGAAGTTCAGAATTGAGGAGTTACAGGAGTTACAGAATAATAACTACTGAACTACTGAACTACTGAACTACTGAACTACTGAACTACTGAACTACTGAACTACTAAAATTAAGAATGTCTTTAAACTTGGGAGAATCTAATCAAGGTATTGAACGAATTGTTTTACCGAACGGAATTACCTTAATTATTGTCGAAAATCAAGCTGCTAACTTGATATCTGGTCGCTTTTTTCTGAAAAATGCTGGTTTAATTTGGGAAAATCAATCTCAAGCAGGATTGTCTCATTTAGTAGCAGCAGTAATTACTAAAGGAACAGAAAACTTATCAGCGATCGAAGTCGCCGAAAAAGTTGAATCTACGGGAGCAAGTTTAGGTGCAGATGCCTCGACAGATTATTTTTTACTTAGCTTAAAAACCGTTACTCATGATTTTCCTGCCATGCTCAAACTAATGGGGGAAATTATGCGATCGCCTACTTTTCCAGAAGCAGAAGTAGAATTAGAAAAAAAAATAACTATTCAAAGTATTCGTTCTCAGCAAGAACAGCCTTTTAATGTTGCTTTTAATCAACTTCGTCAGATGATGTACCCAAAACATCTCTATGGCGTTTCTATTTTAGGCACAGAAGAAACTGTAGCGAATTTGAGTCGGCAAGATTTACACAAGTACCATCAAACTTATTTTCGTCCCGATAATTTAGTCATTAGTATTTCTGGACGTATTACTACAACAGAAGCAATTAGTTTGCTCGAAGCAGTATTTGGTGATTGGCAAATTCCCCCTCAGCCTTTACCACCCAGAAATTTATCTTCTCTCAGTCTCAATCCTTCTCACCAAAGTATTACTCAAGACACGCAACAGTCGATTATTATGCTTGGTTATTTAGCTACTTCTGTTGATAGCGAAGATTATCCCGTTTTAAAACTGATCAGTACCTATTTAGGTAATGGATTATCTAGTCGTCTTTTTGTCGAACTCAGAGAAAAGCGTGGATTAGCTTATGATGTTTCTGCTTTCTATCCTACTCGTCTAGACATAGCTCCTTTTGTCTCCTACATTGGCACTGCTCCCGAAAATACAGAAATTGCCATGGTAGGACTCCAGACGGAAATAGAACGACTAGCTGAAGTTGAACTAACAGAATCAGAGTTACAGGGCGCAAAAAATAAGTTATTAGGTCAATATGCTTTAGGTAAGCAAACTAATAGCGAAATAGCTCAAATTTTAGGTTGGTATGAAAGTTTAGGACTAGGTATCGAATTCGATCGCTTATTTCAAGAACATGTAGCTCAAGTAACTGCTGAGCAGGTACATAAAGTAGTTAATGCTTACTTAACTAAACCTTATATTTCTAAGGTTGGTCCTAATTGTTAGAAAATATCTCGTTATTAGCTTACCTAATACTTAACACCTAACTCCTAACACCTAATACCTACCTCAAAACTCCACTTCTCGAACTAGACGAGGTTTAAAGTAGCTTCCGATCCCCTTATTATTTAGATAAATAAATAGTATCTGATAAAAGATTGGTTTTCTTCTATACTGATATTTAAGCTCAACAATTTTGTATCTCTATCTACATTTTCCCAAACTATTGCACCAAACTCATATCTAAGAAGAATTAATTAAACCACTCATTAATCGGGCGATTATTCTATCTCGAGCGATCGAGATGATTTTTTTATTTAATTGGAGGGTATGATGTCAGTTCAATTACAAACACAATCTTACGATCGACTTGCTGCTTATCATCAAATTTCTACGGGAGAGGCTATTGAAACCTTCAGTAGTGATTCGGAATATGGCTTATCCGCCGAAGAAGTTGCCCGTCGCTATGAACAATATGGCTGGAATGAACTTCAATTTAAACCAGGAAAACCAGCTTGGCTAAAATTTCTGTTGCAATTTCATCAGCCTCTGCTCTACATTCTCTTACTGGCAGGGGCTATCAAAGCCATCTTAGGTTCCTGGATGAATGCATCTGTAATCTGGGGAGTTACGGTGATTAATGCCGTCATTGGCTATGTTCAAGAAGCTCAGGCAGAAGGAGCGATCGCTTCTCTGACCAAAGCTGTAACCACCGAAGTAACTGTGTTAAGAGAAGGGCAAAACCTGCGGATTCCATCTCAGGACTTAGTTCCAGGAGACATAGTTTTACTGACATCAGGAGATAAAGTACCCGCAGATCTGAGGTTACTCAAAGTTCGTAATTTGCAGGTGGATGAGTCTGCACTGACGGGAGAATCAGTACCAGTAAATAAATCGATACAGTCTTTACCACCAGATACCCCACTGGCAGAGCGAACCAACATGGCTTATGCTGGTAGTTTTGTTACTTTTGGACAGGGTAAGGGTGTTGTCGTAGCCACAGCCAATGCTACTGAAGTCGGGCAAATTTCTCAATCCATGGAACAAAGAGTTAATCTTAGTACCCCGTTAACTCGCAAGTTTGCTAAATTTAGCCATACTCTACTCTACGCAGTTTTGACTCTAGCAACCCTAACCTTTGTCATTGGGTTGGGACAAGGTGAATCCTGGCTCTATATGTTTGAAGCCACTGTTGCCCTGGCGGTTAGTGCTATTCCCGAAGGATTACCAGCCGTAGTTACTATTACCCTAGCTATTGGAGTTAATCGTATGGCACGTCGTCATGCCATTATTCGCAAACTGCCAGCAGTAGAAGCTTTGGGTGGTGCTACTGTCATTTGTTCGGACAAAACTGGAACTCTTACGGAAAATCAAATGACTGTACAGAGTATTTATGTGGCAGGAGAATACTATGGAATCAGTGGCAGTGGTTATAGTCCCAAAGGAGAAATTAGTCTAATGAGGGATGGTAAACCTGGCAGTCCTTTTGAGGATGGATTGCCCTTAGCCTTGGAGGAGTGTCTGGTGGCTGGAGTACTCTGTAATGACTCTCAGCTAAAACAAACAGGAGAAGACTGGTCAGTGGTTGGAGACCCCACAGAAGGCGCATTGATTACGGCAGCAGTCAAAGCTAGTCTTAGTCAATCTGGTCTGGTAGCTTCAAAACCTCGATTGGATTCGATTCCCTTTGAATCTCAGTATCAATACATGGCAACCTTGCACGATACAGTTTTTCCCATGATTTATGTCAAGGGATCGGTGGAGTCGCTGATGAGTCGTTGTTCCCAAATGATCGATCGCAATGGTGAAATTATTCCCCTCAACTCTGTAGAAATTGAACAAGCAGTAGAAACAATGGCAAAGCATGGGTTACGAGTATTAGCCTTTGCCAAAAAAGAACCTAGTTCTCATCAGCATTCTATCGACCATCAAGACATCGCCACAGATTTAGTTTTTCTGGGATTACAGGGCATGATCGATCCTCCTCGTCCAGAGGCGATCGCTGCCATCCATGCTTGTCAGGCTGCGGGAATTCAAGTCAAAATGATCACTGGCGATCATATTGCCACAGCACAAGCGATCGCCGAAAGAATGGGTATTCAAAAGGCTGGGCAAGTCTTAGCTTTTGAGGGACAACAATTAGCCCAGATGAGCGATGGCGAAATCACTCAGGCGATCGAAGCTGGTTCTGTCTTTGCTAGAGTTGCTCCCAGCCAAAAATTGCAACTAGTAGAAGCACTCCAATCTAAAGGAGAAATCGTTGCTATGACTGGAGATGGAGTGAATGATGCTCCTGCCCTCAAGCAAGCAGATATTGGTATTGCGATGGGAAAAGGAGGGACAGAAGTAGCCCGAGAAGCTGCTGATATGCTGCTGACAGATGATAACTTTGCCTCCATCGAAGCTGCAGTAGAAGAAGGGCGTACAGTTTACCAAAATTTGCGGAAGGCGATCGCCTTTCTCTTACCTGTCAATGGTGGCGAATCCATGACAGTTCTCATTAGTGCTTTACTAGCAAGAGATTTACCGATTCTCTCTCTACAAATACTCTGGCTCAATATGATTAACTCCATCACTATGACTGTGCCTCTGGCTTTTGAACCCAAATCTCAGGGGATTATGAAACAGCCAGCCCGTAATCCTAATGAGCCTTTGCTAACCCGCAAATTATTAATGCGTATTTTAGCCGTGTCATTGTTCAACTGGATTTTGATTTTCGGGATGTTTGAGTGGGCTAAATCGACAACAGGAGATATTGCAGTTGCTCGCACCATGGCAATTCAATCTCTTGTGGCAGCTAGGGTTATTTATCTTATCGGTATCAGCCAATTAGGAATAAGTTTAGTTAATTATCTAAAACGTAGAGCAACATCCATCACTAAAGCTCCTACTCTAATTATGGGTATTGTTACGGCTGCTTTTCTGCAAATTATCTTTAGCCAATGGGGTGTGATGAATACACTATTTGAAACTGCTCCCCTAACCTGGAATCAATGGCTTATCTGTTTATTACCCATGATCCCAATGATACCCATGGCGGTTTTGGCACATCTCATCGATCCACCTTAAATAAACTAATTCCACATCATTATATGTGTGGGATTTGTGTTAATTGTTGATTCTAAATTCTGTAGGGACGTACCAGGTCACGTCCCTATTTTGGTTGACTAACAATTACTCTAGATCGAAATAAACGCTAACTACATCCATATTTCTCTGAACATTAAAACCCAGTTTTCTACACAAATGTTGCATGGTGTAATTTTCAGGAAGAATTTCCGCAGTGATGCAGTTTAATTGTTCTTGACGACCGATATCAAGCAAAGAATGTAGTAATTCTGTACCTAATCCTAGACCTTGATGGCGATCGCTAACTAACATTCCAAACTCTGCTTCATTAGTGCCGTAGATTTTGCTCAAACGACTTACCCCCAAAATTTCTCTTTCTCCTGTATTGGGATCGAGGTAATCTGCCACTAAAGCCATTTCGCGATCGTAATCGATAAAACAGATGCGCGTCAGTCTTTCGTGTGCCACTCTAGTTTGTAACTTAATCATGTGGAAGTAGCGGAAGTAGACGCTTTCTTCGGAAAGATATTGGTGATAGTTAACAATTAGTGGTTCATCTTCGGGACGAATAGGACGAATAGTTACTTGTTTACCATCTTTTAAAGTCCAGTGTTTGATGTATTGAGTAGGATAAGGACGAATTGCCACACGAGGTAAATTTTCTGGTTCAGTTTCGCTATCATGAAGAACTACGCGGGCATCTAAAGCTAAAAGGCGATCGCTCGATACTAATAGGGGATTGATATCAATTTCCTTAATCCAAGGTTGCTCTACTACTAACTGGCTAAAACGTACCATTAATTTAGCTAGAGCATCTAAATCCACCGCTTTTCTGCCTCTAACTCCTTTGAGGGCTTCATAGATGCGAGTTTGTTCCATCATTCTCCGTGCTAAGGTTGTATTGAGTGGTGGTAAGGCTAAAGCACGGTCTTTAAATACTTCTACTAATTGTCCTCCCATCCCAAATAACAGCACAGGACCAAATTGAACATCAATACTGCTACCAATAATTAATTCATAGCCATCAAGTTTGACCATTGATTGTACAGTAACACCAAGGAAAGGAGACAAGGAGACAGGGAGGGGTGCGTCCGTTTTCGAGTTCTCCTCAAAGTACGCAAGCGCACCAAGGTGAGGTGGTAAGAGCGAGTTATTTTCTTCAACTGCTTGTTGGATTAATTGGTAAGCATCCCTGACAGCATCAGCATCATGTAAATTTAGATGTACCCCACCTACATCGGTTTTGTGGGTTATAGTTTCGGAGTGGAGTTTAAGGACGACAGGATAACCAATTTCTTCCGCTATTTCTACTGCTTGGTCTTCTGTGGTAGCAATATGAGTAGCGACGGTAGGAATGCCATAGGTATTTAATAACTGTTTCGATTCGTATTCCGTGAGTAGAGTACGTCCTGTCTCTCTAACTCGATTTAAAATTGCTGCTGCTTGGGTACGGATGATATTACCATCACCATTTTCGGCTAATGTGGGAGTCTCATATAAACCTTGAAGATTATAGCTGTAGTTCCACATTAAGCTAAATAGGTGTGCTGCCGTATCAGGATAAGGCATAGTATAAATCCCCGCACGATTGAGAATAGCTTCTCCTTCGGCGACATCTTCTCCTCCCATCCAGCTAGCTAGTAAAGGTTTGCCTTTTAATTCCTTAACAGTTTCTTGTAGCTGAGAGGCTATTTTTGTCGCATCAGTCATAGCTTGAGGAGTAAGGATGACCAACAAACCATCACTATTACGATCGGCTGCTGCTACTTTCATGGCTTGAGTATAGCGTTCTGGGGTAGCATCTCCTAAGATATCAATGGGATTGCTATGACTCCAATGAGAGGGTAAGACTTGATTCAACTGGGTAATAGTTTCAGGGGATAATTGAGCTAATGCTCCTTGTTTTTTAATTAAGGCATCCGTTGCTAGTACTCCTGGCCCTCCAGCATTGGTTAAAATAGTTAAACTTTTACCTTTAGGGCGGGGTTGTTTCGCTAGCAATTCAGTCATATTAAAGAGGTCTTGGATCGTATCTACTCGTAGTACCCCACAGCGACGGAAAGCAGCATCTAAAACTTCATCACTACCTGCTAAAGTACCTGTATGAGAAGCTGTTGCCTTGGCTGCTTCTCCTGTACGTCCCCCTTTGATCACAATGATTGGTTTGCTTAAAGCGACTTCCCTGGCAGCGGAGAGAAAAGAACGAGCATCACCGATCGATTCCATGTATATGGCAATACTAGTAGTAGTGGGATCATCACCCAGATGATAAATTAAATCTCCCCAACTGATATCTAGCATAGAACCAATGGAGACAAAGGCACTAAAACCAACGTTTTCCCGAAAACTCCAGTCTAAAATGGCCGTACACAATGCTCCACTCTGGCTAATAAACCCTACATTACCAGGACGTGCCATATTACTAGCAAAAGTCGCATTTAAACCTTGATGGGGACTCATTAAGCCTAAGCAATTAGGGCCGACAATTCGCATTTGGTGACGACTTGCTTCGGTTAAAATTTGCTGTTCTAATTCAATTCCTACTGGGCCAATTTCCTTAAATCCTGCTGAGAGAATAATTACTCCTTTTACTCCTACTAAAGCACACTGACGGATTATGTTAGGTACTGTATGGGCAGGAGTGGCAATAACGGCTAGATCGATCGCTTCGGGAATAGAGGCGATATCTTTATAAGCCTTGACTCCTAGAACATTATCTCGCTTGGGATTGACGGGAAATACCGTACCACCAAAAGGATTACTAATTAAATTCCAGAGTAAAGTTCTACCTACACTGCCAGCACGATCTGTAGCACCAATAACCGCTACAGTTTTGGGAGCGAAAATAACATCTAGAGGTCGCCGTCGATAGTTGGCAATATCATGGGCTGGATCGACGGTTAAATTCAGGGAAATAGTCATAAAATATCTTTCCGAGTTGGGTGAAGGGTTGCTCGATTTTTTCTTTCAATTATAAGCAATTGATTTTAAAAAAATGTTTCCTATTTTGCTTTTAAATTTTAATTAATATCTAGAAAAATTATGGTTATTCAAGATACAAAAAAATCTTTAGCCATTAATTATACGATTAATATTAAAACAATATAAAAATTGCTTATTTGAGAGAATCAAAACATCTTTAATTTTTGTAAACTAATTGGCACAAGTCTTTTTATACTGTTAATGTGGGGGATGGAATTAAGTTATTAGGGTATTAGTCAACATTGATATAACCTATAGCTTACTTTGATAAATACTGAAAATATTCATTATAATGTACTCAAAATTCTTAATTAATCGGAGATAAATTTAGTTATTAAAATTGCCAAACTTTTCTTTACTTAAGCTATAATTAATCCTAACGTAAAAGCTTAATTAGGCAGCAACCTCAGACCAAAAAATAAGAGAAAACAGAGGAGGCATATCTAATGTTGCAACAATGGAAAGGTTTCGTTTCAGGTAAATGGGCGGAAGAAATTAATCTCCGCAACTTCATTCAACAAAACTATACTCCTTATGAAGGAGATGAATCTTTTTTAGCCAGTACAACAGAAGTTACCCATCAACTTTGGGAACAAGTTAAAGACTTGATGGCAATAGAAAGGGAAAAAGGTATCTTAGATACTGATACCAAAGTTCCTTCTTCTATTACTGCCCATGCACCTGGTTATATCGACAAAGAATTAGAAAAAATTGTCGGTTTGCAAACAGATAAGCCTCTAAAACGGGCAATTATGCCTTTCGGTGGTATTAGGGTAGTTAAAAGTTCCCTCGAAGCTTATGGTTATCAGTTAGATCCTCAAACCCAAGAAATTTTCACTAAATACCGCAAGACTCATAACGATGGTGTCTTCGATGCCTATACTCGTGAAATGAAGTTGGCAAGACATTCAGGGATTATTACTGGTTTACCCGATGCTTATGGTAGAGGCAGGATTATTGGGGATTATCGTCGGGTAGCTTTGTATGGTTGCGATCGCCTAATCGAAGACAAACAACAACAATTATTCTCCCTCGAAGTAGATACCATCGATGAAGAGGTAATTCGCTTAAGAGAAGAAATTTCCGAACAAATCAAAGCCCTCAAAGAACTAATCCAAATGGCTGCTAGTTATGGTTGCGATATCTCTCAACCCGCAGCTAATGCAACTGAAGCAGTGCAATGGACTTATTTTGGCTATTTAGGGGCAGTTAAAGAACAAAATGGCGCAGCCATGTCTTTGGGTCGAGTTTCTACTTTCCTTGACATTTATTGCCAAAGAGATTTAGATAATGGCGATGCCACTGAAGCAGAAATTCAAGAACTGATCGACCATTTCGTGATGAAACTGCGGATGGTGCGTTTCCTGCGTCATCCAGCTTATAATGAACTATTTTCTGGCGATCCTACCTGGGTAACAGAATCGATCGGTGGTATGGGAGAAGATGGCAGAACCTTAGTTACTAAAAACAGTTTCCGCTTCTTAAATACTTTATACAATTTAGGGCCTGCTCCCGAACCCAATTTAACTATACTGTGGTCGGAAAAACTGCCTGTCAACTTCAAACGCTTCTGTGCTAAAGTCTCCGCCGATACCAGTTCCATTCAGTACGAAAACGATGACTTGATGCGTGGTTACTACGGTGATGACTACGGTATTGCTTGCTGTGTATCGGGAATGCGCATTGGTAAACAGATGCAATTCTTTGGTGCAAGGGTTAATTTAGCCAAAGCTTTACTCTATGCGATCAATGGTGGTAAAGACGAAAAAGCAGGGGATCAAATAGCTCCTATGTTTGCACCTATAACTTCTGAATATTTAGATTATGAAGAAGTAACTGCCAAATTCGATCTGATGATGGGTTGGTTGGCAAAACTTTACGTTAACACCCTCAACGTGATCCACTATATGCACGATAAATATTGCTACGAAAGGCTAGAAATGGCATTACACGATCGCGATGTTTATCGGACAATGGCTTGTGGGGTAGCAGGTTTATCGGTAGTAGGAGATGCCTTATCGGCAATTAAATATGCCCAAGTAAAAGTTATCCGCAACGAAAAAGGTTTGGCAGTAGATTATGAAATAGAAGGAGACTATCCCAAATTTGGTAACAACGACGATCGCGTCGATAAAATTACTGCCAAAGTAGTAGAAGACTTTATGAACAAAGTCCGCCAACACAAAACCTATCGCGGTGCAGTACCTACCCAGTCAATTCTGACTATTACTTCTAACGTAGTTTACGGTAAGAAAACAGGTAATACCCCCGATGGACGCAAAGCAGGACAACCCTTTGCTCCTGGTGCAAACCCCATGCACGGGCGAGACACCAAAGGTGCGATCGCAGCTTTAGAATCCGTTGCCAAACTACCTTATGAACATGCCCAAGATGGTATTTCCTATACTTTCTCGATCGTTCCCGAAGCGTTGGGTAAAACTGAAGATAGTAAAACCAATAATCTAGCGGGAATGCTCGATGGTTACTTCCACAGCACAGGACACCATATCAACATCAATGTTTTAAATCGCGAAACTTTAATCGATGCCATGGAGCATCCTGAATTATATCCGCAGTTAACAATTCGTGTATCGGGTTATGCAGTCAACTTTATCAAACTCACCCGCGAACAACAACTAGACGTAATTAATCGTACCTTCCACGAAAGGGTATAGGTTCGTTATTGGTCATTTGTTTTTTGTCATTAGTAGGGTGGAGTTATACTCTGCCTTACTTTTTTTAGTTGTGTCTCTGCGTTGTTTTCCATTGAACAAAGCTCCACAAGCTCCAGCACATACTAGTAGTTCTATTTGTGGATCTTGGCAAAGCAAATACTGGGCTTGTATTCCAAATTGTGTCTTACCATGTCCGCCACAAGTGACTAATAAATTAACTTCGCTAAATTCAAAAATTTCCATACAACCCAATCGAAACAAGCTTTTTCGTAACCCTAATTGCTCTAGTTTAGCTACCAGAATAGTTAACTCTTTTTGAAGTGGTGTAAGAATTGCAGTTTTCATGATTTTCTCTGTAACTAACTCAAAGGTATTATTAATAATAATGGGATCGCTTTTTTTTACTTTATTTCAAAGATATTCACCAAACAATCTAAATGCTCTTTAATAGTGGTTTTGAATTAAAATTACTGAAAATTTATCCTACTATTTATGCTACTATACAGTAGATATTTAAGTAACAGTAAAGATTCATGGCTAAAATATCAATTTATCTAGATGACGAGCAATTAAAAGATTTAGATGATTTGATTGCCAATAGTCCAAATTTAAGTAAACGCAATCGAAGTGCATTTTTTAGTTACTTACTTAAGCAAGAAGTTGCCAAGCAGAAAAGAGCAATGATGCTGGAGGCAGCAGCAGCAGTTGATGAATTAAACCTTGGCTGGAGTGAAGAGGAACAAAATTGCGCGATTATCGATGCGGAAGTATCTGGCTAGTATGTTTTGATCCTTATTACACAATGGAAGAATTAATTACTTTAAGAAAATACATCGAAGAAAAAAATTATATCAAAGCTTTAGAACTTGTTGGTGAATTGGAAGAGATGTCTAAAGAGGATAAACTCAACAAAATTTACAGCTATGCTGTAATTCTCTTAGTTCATCTCATTAAACAGCAAGCAGAAAAAAGAACTACAAGATCTTGGGATGTTTCGATCGATAACTCTGTTAGAGAGATTAAGCGAACCAATAAGCGACGTAAATCTGGCGGTTACTATGCCAGCAAAGAAGAACTAATTGAAACCATCGATGAAGCGTTTGAAGCAGCAATCAAAAGAGCAGCACTTGAAGCTTTTGAGGGTAGGCATGACAGTGATGAATTAGAGCAAATGATTGATGTAGTACAAGTCAAACAAGCAGCTTTGAATTTAATGACTTGATTTTTAAGTCAAATATAGACAATACCAATATCTTTATAAGCTTTTATCCCTATTTCTATTTTACTTTTATCGACTTTTCTTTAATCCACTTAGCCAACTGAGTTTCATTTATCTGGCTATCAGACAAACCCATCCATAATTGATACTTTTCAATTGCCAATGCTTGAATATCGTAGCCATTCAGTTTTAAAAAAGTTCTGGTTACCACATAAGAAGTTCTTTTATTTCCATCTATAAAGGGATGATTTTTGGTAATACCATATCCGTAAGCTGCTGCTAAATCAAAGATAGTTGGATTGCCATAAGCAAGCTGATTTTTTGGTCTAAATAATGCAGATTCTAGTAATCCTTTATCTCTAATTCCATCACTACCACCATGTTCTGCCAATTGGCGACGGTGGATAGCAATTACTACTGCTTCCTCAATCCATATAGGAGAAATCATTCTGCTAATTTTCTTAACACATCGCGATCTTCACGCATGATCGATTCAGCTATTTCCATTTGCGTGGCAAATTCTTCATCGTAAGGACTAAGTTCTACTCCTCTAGGGGTTTCTGTGACATAGAGTGTATCACCTTTACCTATTCGTAGCTTTTCGAGAAGCTCTTTGGGTAAAATCACTCCAGTTGAATTACCCACTGTGGTTACTTTTAGTTTCATGGTTTTGCTCGCAAGGAACTTTGTTATAACAAATTATATAACTTAATTAGAAATACAGGTAAGTAACGACCTGGAATACTTGCAGATTCTCTTTCACCTATAAGTTTTCCTCCTACTTTAAGATAAAAGTTTGTAGCATTTGGGTCGCCCTGAATTATCATTACTTTACTTCCTAATTCCCTAGCGATAAGTTTAGCGCGAGCGATTAATTTACGACCATAACCTTGGTTGATATATGCAGGATCGATAAATAAAGCTGCCAACTCTATTTCGCGCTCGGATAATATTTCAAGTGCAAAAAAACCAATAATTAAATTATTAATTTCAGCTACAAAAAAATGATTGTTTTGTATATCTTGTTGTGAATAAGTAAGCTCTCGACGGCAAGCAAGAATAAACTCTTGTGAATAATTCCAATAAGCTTTCGATCGCAATGCTAAACTACTGATTAATTCTGATTCTGATGATTGTGCTTGTCGTATTTTGAAATTCATTTTTATTAAGACAATAAAGAATCCCTACTCCAAGCTTAATTTTTAACTCTACTCAACAATAACTTTTTCCAATCGATCCCAATCTTGAATAATAATTGTTCCACCTCGTTTGTAAATTACAATTCCCTTCAGTTTTTTAAACAAACGCACACATTCTTCATAGGTAATGCCAATACTGCGAGCAATTTGATAATAAGGCAGTTTAATATTTAAACGATCGCCTTCTGTGACAGAATAACTACCATCGCGATCGCGATAATATTGAATCAACCTGACTAAACGTACGATCGCCCGTTCGGAAATTAATCCATGCACCGTATTGTGGAGTTGTTGCAGTCTTTGATTAAATACTTCTAGTATTCTTAAACTAATTTCTGGGGTATGAGCAATGGCTGTTAATAAAGCTTCGCGATCGATAGTTAATACTTGTGATTCTAGCTGACAGACTACTGTAGCAGGAGCAATACCATTACCAAAAATAGCTGGTGCAGCAAAAAGTTCTCCTGGGGGAATCAGACGCACTACTGTTTCTTTACCGCTAGCAGCAGTCTTTTTAATTTCCAGTCTACCTGTAATTAAACCATGAAGTTGTAGAGGAAGGCGATCGCCTTCTTGCATTACTATTTCATCTGGTTGATATTCTCGAACATAACTGTAAGGAACAAGATTTTTTAATTCTGTTGTAGCTAAATCGTGCAAGATCGAAATTTGTTGCAATTGATCGAGCGACGAGCAACCTTTAACAATCATTATCATTAATCAAGGAAAATTGCTTAGATACAAAGATTAACCAATTTATCTTGAAGCAATCTCAATGTTATCAACTTCTTTTACTATAATAAGTTCCCGTTTGAGAGTTGCGATCGCTACAAAGATACCTATCACCGCGAGTAATGCCATCGGATAAAATGCGTAGGTGTAAGAACCAAAAATATCCCGAATACGCCCCGCAGTCAGAGTTCCCAGCACAGCACCTATTCCATAAGCAGTAAAGACAATGCCATAATTGCGAGCATAATTCTCAGGGCTAAATAAAGTTAAGGTTGCTGCAGGGGCAAGAGCAAGCCAACCTCCTAAACAAAACCAAAAAAGACAGAATGCAGTTAAATAAGTAGCCACCTGTCCCTCTTGGGCATTCATCATCAAAATTGTCGCAATGATAATCAGAGTATAAGAACCAACCGCAACATAACGGGGTGAAAACCGATCTGTCAACCAGCCAAATAAAGGACGACTTAAACCATTAAACAAAGCAAACAAAGAAACACTGCTAGCAGCTAGATTTGGATTCATTTTAATAATTTCCTGAGCTACGGGACTAGAAATCCCAATAGCACTCAAACCAACCAAAGTACCAATTGCATAGCAAATCCATAAGCCATAGAAGGAACGGGTTTGAAATAGACGAGGTTGAGGAGAGTTATTGCTAACTGTATTTTGACTCGCTATCTGCCATCCTTGGGGTTGCCATCCCTTGGGTGGTAGTTTAAGCATGGTTGCAATGGAGAGGATAATTACCGTAAAGACAATGCCAAAAATTAATAGAGTTTGCTGCACTCCATAGACATTAATCAAAACTTTAGCTAATGGTGCTGTTACCACTGGAGATAATCCAAAACCAACAATAGTTAAGCCTACTGCTAATCCTTTCTTGTCAGGAAACCATCTAGCAGCAATAACCATGGGTATCCCATAAGCTATACCAACTCCTGTTCCTACTAATATCCCGTAGGTAAAAATGAGCATCGAAATATTAGTAGCAAAGCTAGAGAGTATATAACCAATCCCCAAAATTGCCCCACCAATCATTGTTACTCGCCGAGTTCCCAGGCGATCGACGTAAAATCCAGTAACAGACATCAGAGCCGAGTAAAATAGTAATACGAAGGTATAAGGTAAAAGACTCTCAGTTGCACCAAGATCTAGTAAAGTTTCTAGCGGTTTTCTAAAAATACTCCAAGAATAAACCGTTCCCAAACAGAGTAACAAGAGCATTCCCAGGGCAATCAGAATCCATCGTCCCTGTTCGGCAGGCAACCCAAATAATTTCAAATTCTGACTCTGATTTTCTAAATTCATCTTTGTATTCATAGGTGTGAAATACTGTTGTTTGCGACGTTAATAAGTTGACAATTTAGACGGAGAACCTCTATCGCTCGGGGTTTATAGTCGTTGCGCAATATTTTTGTACTGAAAAGAGACAACCTAACTTTAACTCCATCAAACCCTGCATTACATTCCATGTTAAAGGGCATTTTTGGGAAATAATTGGAAAATAAAATAAAAAGGGAGATTTATCTAAGAGTATAAATCTCAACTCAGTAACAATCCCTCAAATTCTATACTCATTACTTATTACTTACTACTTACTACTTACTACTTACTACTCAAAATGATCCAAGTTGCTATTATTGGCTGTGGCGTTGTAGGTGCTTCGATCGCCTATGAACTTAGCAAGATAGAAGATTTAGAAATTACGCTTATTGAACAAAATACCCCTGCATCTGGTTCTACGGGGGCAGCTTTAGGGGTATTGATGGGGGCGATCTCGCATAAAACTAAAAGTAGGGCGTGGCGGTTAAGAGAAGTAAGCTTAAAACGTTATCAAACTCTATTGCCAGAATTAGAAGCACTAACAGGGATCACTATTCCCGTTAATCGTCAAGGAATCGTCAAATTATTATTTACAGGCGATCGCTTAGAGAAATGGCAAAAACTACAACAAACTCGCCATAATCAAGGTTGGCAGCTAGAAATTTGGGATAAAAACTATTTACACCAACAATGTCCCGATCTTACTCATAAAGATATTATTGCTGCGGTTTACTCTCCCCAAGACAGACAAATTAATCCTAGTAGTTTAACGGAAGCTTTAGTTGCTGGGGCGCAAAAAAACGGTGTTAACTGTCAATTTGGAGTTAAAGTAGCCAAATTTATTACTCAAACTGCCAATAATTCTAATCTGCAAACTTGCTCCCATCTACAAACTACTAAAGGAGAATTAGCAGTAGATTGGTTAATCCTCTCCGCAGGATTAGGTTCTACCCCTCTAACTACTTCTCTACAACAATCCGTTGATATTCGCCCAGTTTTAGGACAAGCACTCAAATTAAAACTCGATCGAGATTTAGGTAATAGAGATTTCCAACCCGTAATTACAGGAGATGATATCCATATTGTACCTTTGGGAAATAGAGAATATTGGCTAGGGGCAACAGTAGAATTTCCTGATGAGTGGGGAAAAGTAGATGCTAAAGCCAAATTATTAGAACAGATTACACAACAGGCGATCGATTTTTGTCCCGCGTTAGCTGATGGTAAGATTGAAGCTACCTGGTTCGGCAAACGTCCCCGTCCCCAAGGACAACCAGCACCAATTATTGGTAAATTAGATGGCTACAGCAATGTTCTACTAGCTACAGGACATTATCGTAACGGTGTTTTACTTGCCCCTGCCACTGCACAAGAGGTTAAAGATCTGGTGTTGCTGATTTAAAGTATCAAACTGATAATCATCCGATTCTTAGCTATCAGCTATTACCTTTTTCAATGCATACTTCAAATTCTTTTCGTTATATTTCATGCCAAATCCGAATTACATCAATTTAGAAAATACTTGAGACACATAATTTCACCGCGTCTCTCCGTCCCCGCGTCCCTGCGTCAATCATCTGTATCAATTAAAAAGTAAAACGATATTACATACCACGTTTGTTTATTGGCAAAACCCCCAACCCCTGTAGGGGCGTTTCGCG